>CAZMEH010000130.1:0-4936 GCA_964564885.1 uncultured Saprospiraceae bacterium
AAGTAAGTTGATGAGGTATTCAAGGTGTTGAGGGACGAAGTGTTGAGTTATTGAAGTGAGAAAATATTCCTCAATAATTCAATACTTAATTAACTCAACAACCCGTCCCTCAACAACTCGTTCCTTAATAACTCAATAACTTTCACTAATTTCGCACTGTTTTTTAAAAATCATCGATTTAAATCTATCATGGAAAAAATTATTGTTGCGATTGACGGTTACTCTTCTTGTGGAAAAAGCACGATTGCGAAGAGCTTAGCAAATAAATTGAATTATGCTTTTATTGATACAGGTGCGATGTATCGAGCGACAACGCTTTACTTCTTAGATAATCAAATCGATTGGAATGATAGTCAAGCGGTTACAGAAGCATTGAAAAATATCAAAATACATTTTGAATCCCTCAATGGTAAAAACACCACTTTCCTCAATGACAAAAATGTAGAAGACGAAATTCGTACGATGCGTATTTCTAACTCGGTGAGTCCTGTCGCTACAAGCTCCGCAGTCCGTCGGGCAATGGTTGCTCAACAGCAAATGATGGGTAAAGGCAAAGGTATTGTCATGGACGGAAGAGATATCGGAACGGTTGTCTTTCCTAATGCAGCACTTAAATTATTCATTACGGCTGACGTAGATGTTCGAGCAGAACGTAGAGTTTCAGAATTAAGATCTAAAGGTCAATTAGTTAACATTGAGGCGGTTAAAAAGAATTTAGAAGAACGAGATTATATAGATTCAAATCGAGCGGATAGTCCATTGAGACAAGCTGTTGATGCTATTGTGATTGATACGACAAACTTAACTTTTGAAGAACAGCTAGGAATGGCTCATGAGTTTGTGAATCGTTTATTGGTCGGCGTTAATTCGTGAAAACAAGAAATGGAGAAGTCAATATTTGAAATTACCAAAATGGATTGTCCGTCGGAGGAGAATTTAATTAGGATGAAATTAGAAGAAGTTTCAAGTATTAAAAATTTAGACTTTGACATTCCTAACCGAAGATTGACCGTTTTCCACCATGGAGAAATTGATAAAATTGAGCAATCCATTATCTCCTTAAACTTAGGCGGAAAGAAACATTCGACAGAACAAACCGACCAAACGGATTTTGAAGAACACAAGGTACAGAGAAAGTTACTTTGGACGGTTCTTATCATCAACTTTGCTTTTTTTATTATTGAAATGACGACAGGTTTAGTTTCAAAATCTATCGGTCTTGTTGCAGATAGCTTGGATATGCTTGCGGATAGTTTTGTTTATGGAATTAGCCTTTTAGCTGTCGGAAGCACATTAATAAAGAAAAAACAGATTGCCAAAATTGCAGGATATTTTCAAATAATACTTGCAATTATTGGGTTCGTTGAAGTCATAAGGCGTTTTTTCAACGTGGAACAATTACCTGACTTTTCAATAATGATCATTACTTCTATTTTTGCACTCATCGCAAACGGAATTTGCCTCTACATTTTACAAAAATCCAAAAGTAAAGAAGAAATACATATGAAAGCAAGTATGATTTTTACATCAAATGATGTGATTATCAACTTAGGCGTAATCATCGCAGGAGTTTTAGTGAATTGGTTAAATTCCAATAAGCCAGATTTGATTATCGGAACAATTGTATTTATTTTGGTTATTCAAGGTGCATTTAGAATATTAAAATTGAGTAAATAAAAAAGTAAAATTATTATCTTAAAAAGACAGTATTCTCAAATTTGGAAATAAAGGTACATGGTTTTTTGAAAACAAATATTTCATTGACAAAAACAATATTAACACTCAATTCACATGCAATTAACTAATAATAAGTTGGTTTTATATTATGTTTTGTAATAATATAGTAATATTATTCAAATATAAAAAATGTAACACCAACATAATGCTAACTATTTGATTATCAGAAAAAGTATATTTAATTTTGCCTATATATCAAGTCACAAGATTTATGAATTAGGAATAATTATTGTTGTTAATTAAAGGCTCCTTTAAATACAAAACAAATAATTGGTTGGATAACCAAAAATGGCAAAATAATAGATTAATTGTAATTAAGTTAGAAAGCTATTTACATCAACACCCGCCATTTCACAAAAATAAAAGTAGTACAATGAAATTCTTTCTACCGATTTGTCTTTTCGTTTTAATCTCAATATTTCCTGCACCGACGAGTCATGCTCAGAAGATAACAGGAGATATTAGCAAAATGCAAAATGAGTTCAAAGTAGATGAAAATCTTCTAATGGCTACTAATTGGCGTTATGTTAAAGCGGCACTTGCGGAAACAGGAGAGGCGATTCATACCGCTGATGATAATTATGATTATTTTTTAAGCTTAAAATACGATTATACTTACGAGTATTATTTGAACGGTAAAAGGGACAAAGGAACTTGGCTCTTAAATGATGAAAGTAATGAATTGTATTATAATTTTAGAAATATCAAATGGTGGGAAATAGTTGAGTTTAGTGAAACAGAATTGATTTTAGAATTTAAAATAGGCACTAGGGAGTACAACTATATCTTTGAACGAGTAGAGTACAAGGATACACCTTTTCAACAAGCGGCTAATAATTTACCAGTCGTCAAAGTAAATGATCGCAAGGCTCGTAGAAGAGCAAAGAAACCGAAAAAGACACTTAAGAATGTTTCTAAAAAAGAAGAGTTGATACCAATTGAAATTCAACTTGCAGGCGGTGGGTTCTACGGCGGACTCAATCCAATTGTTAAAGATTTTGTTCATATCAAAACATCAGGTCGTTATATTAAAGAGCAAGAGTCATTGCAAAATGGTTCTGTGAAAAGGGTAGATGATGTTGAAAGAGAAGATTTAGAACGATTAGTACAATTTATAGAATCGAAAGGTTTCTTCGATTATGATAGAACTTATGATTGTGTTGCAGGCGATTGTATTAAAAGAAAACGTAAAAAACCGACGCCAATTCCTTTGAGGTTATCTGTCCGTTATGGTGATGAATATAATATTGTAATTGTAACTATTTACGGTCGTGATGACAGGAGAGGAGATTACGTACAGTATCCAAAAGAGCTGGATATGATCGTAGCAGGAATTAATAAACTAATAGGAGAGTAAAGTCAATTTCAGATTTACGATTCTAGATTGCGTTGAAAGCATTCGTAAATCGTAAATCTAAAATCGTAAACCACTACACTGTAATTCTTTTAATATCTGCGCCAATTGCTTGCAAACGCTTTTCGATGTCTTGATAACCACGATCGATTTGCTGAATATTACTAATCACGCTTTTTCCTTTTGCAGACAAAGCAGCAATCAATAAAGAAACACCAGCTCTGATATCTGGAGAAGACATATTAATACCTTTCAACTGATATTTTCTATCTAAACCAATCACGGTAGCACGATGCGGATCACATAAAATGATTTGTGCGCCCATGTCAATTAACTTATCGACAAAGAATAAACGGCTTTCAAACATCTTTTGATGTATCAAAACACTACCTTCTGCTTGCGTTGCCATCACCAAAATAATACTTAATAAATCTGGTGTGAAACCTGGCCACGGTGCATCATAAACCGTCAAAATAGAACCATCAATGAAGGTTTGAATTTGATAATTGTCCTGTTCAGGAATATAAATATCGTCTCCTTTAACCTCAAACTGAACACCCAAACGGCGGAAAGTAGGTAAAATATTACCCAACATATCAATTCTACAATCCTTAATAGTAATCTCAGATTGCGTCATTGCAGCCAATCCGATGAAACTACCAATTTCAATCATGTCTGGTAAAATTCGGTGTTCTGTTCCTTTCAGTTCCGTCACACCTTCGACAGTCAACAGGTTAGAACCGATACCAGATATTTTTGCGCCCATTCTGTTCAACATTGCACAAAGTTGTTGCAGGTAAGGTTCACAAGCTGCATTATAAATCTGCGTCACACCTTTTGCCATTACGGCTCCCATGACAACGTTTGCTGTTCCTGTAACAGAAATTTCATCCATCAACATGTAACAACCTTGTAATTGTCCTTCGACCGCATAAACATCACGTTCTTCATCGTAATTGAATGCTGCACCCAATTTTTGAAAACCTAAAAAGTGTGTATCTAATCTTCTACGACCAATCTTGTCACCACCTGGTTTTGGAATATAAGCCTTTTTATAACGAGCCAAAAGAGGGCCAACCAACATGACAGAGCCACGAATTTTACTAGCATTCTGCTTGAAACTAGAAGAACTCAAGAACTCAATATCAACTTCATCAGCTTGAAAAGTATAACTTTCTTTGCTGTTGCGAGTGACTTTTACATTCAGTCCTTTCAATAGTTCAATCAAACGTCTAACATCAATAATGTCTGGAACATTATTAATCGTCATTTTTTCTGGCGTCAATAAGACAGCGCACAAGATTTGTAAAGCTTCATTTTTTGCGCCTTGAGGAATAAGTGTTCCCTTCAGTTTTTTTCCTCCAATTACTTCAAAAGCGTTGCCAGTCATTGTATTTTATTTTATCAGATTAAGTGTCGGAGACCTTAATAGGTGCCCGACACTTGGAATTTGTCAAATTTGAATCAAAGCATAAAAATATTAAAAAAATGACAAAGCTACTTTAAAACGGTATTATTAAAATGTTATGAATTTTTAAGAGGAGAGAAGAGAGCGCAGAGATTTTTTTAAACTACGAGTAACTAACTTTAAGTATCTCTTCTCAGCTCTCTCTTCTCTCTTCTAAAAAAAATATAAAATTTTAACAAATGAATTGTAATTTATTTCCAAGTCCTACGACATATGATTGTATTCATATTTATTTAATTACTTTTGTAAGGAATTTCAAAAAGTAATCCTGAGTGAAGAAATATAAATAAGGTGCACCATAGGACGATTTTATTTTTTTCAAGAATGAACTAAAAAATCATTGCATAGCCTAGCTCTGGTATTATTTTTTAGAGAAA
>CAZMEH010000131.1:0-1916 GCA_964564885.1 uncultured Saprospiraceae bacterium
GATCTAATGGTGAAGGTAAGTTTTTTTACGAGATATTTTAGACCTTAGTATACAGCAAGGAATTAGATAAAAGATACTTTTTTGAAACAAGTTGGTTGTTCTTTGGTTTATATCTAAAAAGTAAAATGAACAAAAAATCAATCAGACCAACTTTACCAGAAACACTTGTCAATAAAGAGATGAGTGAGGAAGAGCATTTTCAAAACACGATTATTCGACCGATTATAAAAATGCAACACGACTTATTTATTCAGGTTTTCCAGCAATATTTTAAAAGTAAAAAGAATGCATTTTTTAAATTAGCAGAAGAACAAAAAGAAAAATATATTGAGAATATTTTCCAAAAGAATATCGGTTTCAGAGGAGAATTGAAAGGAATAGTTATCGGTCAGTTTACCGTAGAAGAGTATAATATATATATTCATCATTCTTCTACGTTGAATAAAAGAATGATGAATATGTTGAAAGAACGGATATTAAATAGTCAGTCAGATTTTTAAACGGTAGACGATTGACGGACGGCTTCGCTTGACGATTGACGGCAAGCATGAATTTCGGCACACTATTTTGCCGTCAAGCGAAGCATCCGTCTATTAATCTTTCGGAGGCATCGGAATAAAGCCCGATGTTCTGCGAATGTATTCTGCATATTTTGGTTTAGTCTTCGTTAAGCCATTTTCGAGCATCGCTGCGCCAGAGATTCTAACTAGTAAAAACGTCATCAATAAAGGACATAAAAACCATAAGAAACCATTGTGATAAGCTAAAGCAAAACAGTAGAAACCAACCCAAATCATAGAATCACCAAAATAATTCGGATGTCTTGTGTATCTCCAAAGTCCTTGATTCATTACTTTTCCTTTATTTGCAGGATTTTTCTTGAATTGTTTTAATTGCGAATCGCCAACTGCTTCAAAATAAAAGCCGAGTGCCCAAAATGCTATTCCAATAAAATCAGTGATTGCAAAACCACCTGTTACCATCAAGGCAGGAACAAATACCGATGAAATACACCAAAGCAAAACGCCTTGTAATAAAAAAACACGTAAATAGGAAACCCACCACCAGTTCTTTCCAGCTTCATTTCGCATTTCCACATAGCGATAATCCTCGCCTTTTCCAATGTTACGGATTCCTAAGTAAATAGTTAATCTCATGCCCCAAATACTCACCAGACCAGCAAATACAAAATTTCGAGTCGTGTGATATTCTTCGCCCAAAGCGTACAAATAGTAAGCAGAAAGCAAAACATAGCCAAAGCCCCAGTAAATGTCAATAATACTAGAATCTTTGATATACAAAGTGAATGCCCACATCAATGTTAGGATTGCCATGGTGACTAAAAAGCCTTGATGATAAAGTTCTGCGAAAGGTGAATTGAGTATAAAAAATGTAATAATGATAATTAATCCAAGTAGGACGGATAGGTTAATTTTTCTTTTCATAATTTTAATTGGTTTTTAAAGATAGGTTCTTTAATAGAATAGAAAAATAATGATAATTGTTTAGTTATCCTTATTTAAAGTACAAACGCCTCCTATCGGAAGCGTTCGCAAAAACCAAATTATAAATCTAATTTCAAAATCTAATTTTCAATTAGTTCTTTCTATTAGTGTAGAGTATGTTTAAGTTCTTTTTTACAAATTTATAAAACAACTATTCGCCATGTATTCACTTGATGATTAGCAACTAAACGAATAAAACAACTTCCTTTTGGTAGTCGATTTGTATTTAGATCAATGTACTAGTCACCAGCGACTTGTTGCTTGTTTCCTAAATTTAAGACTTTTTTACCCATTAAGTCAAGTAATTCAACTTGAACAGTTACATTTTTTTCCAAATAGTAAGTAATTGTCGTATTAGGTACTCACTGGATTCAGGTAATTTTTTTGATAGTAATGTTTCGTTTTATAGAA
>CAZMEH010000132.1:0-3949 GCA_964564885.1 uncultured Saprospiraceae bacterium
AAAAACTAGAGAAAAATGGAATCATTGACCATTATACTGCTGTTTTAAATAATGAAAAACTTGGTAAAAAATTGAATGCTTTTGCCCATGTTTATCTAAAAAATCATTCAAAAGCTATGATTGCGGAGTTTGTAAATCAAGTCGAACAAATTCCCGAAATCATGGAATGTCATTATGTCGCTGGCGGAGCAGATTTTATTTTAAAAATATTGGTAAAAGACATGGAAGAGTACAATGAATTCTTAATGGAGAAGTTGCTTGACATTCCAAATATCGGAAAAATGGAGTCTTTCCTTTCATTGACTGTTAGCAAAAAGACAAGCGTTATTTCTTTATAAGTTAATTATTGAGGTATCTTAAATTCTCCGTTCTATGAAAATTAGCGTATTCCTGTACAAAATGAAAAAAATGAACACGGAAGCACAAAGCTACAGCGTTAACTAGTCGATTTTCAGCACTAATTTTCTCCGTGCCTTTGTGTCTCCGTATTTAAATATAATTATGTGTAAGATAAGGTGATCTGAGATACATCTGCTATTCTCGGTTTGTGAGGATTATTTAGTTTGACTTTTACTACGTCACATTAATTTCACTAAGACTTACTGATAGTAATGAATTGAATAAAACTTGAAAGTACATTAGATTTTACAAATTATGAAACTTTATATTGAAAAATCTAATATCACAAAATAAAAAGTCCGAACCAAGAGTAGCTAAAAGGTTATAGTTTTTTAAAAAAAAGAACAAAATAGTATTGAAATCATTATTTTTTTCTAAATTCGTACCAATCTTAGTGTTAGAACAACACTAAGTAATACTTCTTAATACAATTTTAAATTCAAAAATTATGAAAAAGATTTACTCTTTATTTATTCTTTTATTTGTAATGAACATTTCATTTGCACAAGTAGAAGGTAGTTGGAAAATTTCTCCTACAGATCAAGCTTTGGCTGTTGGACCTACTATGGGTGATTTCTCTTGGTGGTCAAGTGATGTTTCTACTGCTACTACTAGAGATTGTCTATATGATGACGAATTTGTATTTAATGCAGATGGATCATTCCAAAATATACAAGGTACTTCAACATGGTTAGAAGCATGGCAAGGAACTGATCCTGAAGCTTGTGGTGCACTTGTTGCTCCTCATGACGGATCAAATGCTGCAACTTGGGTTGACAATGGTGACGGAACTCTTACTATTACAGGTGCTGGTGCTCACTTAGGACTTCCAAAAGTTCATAACGGTGGTGAATTAACAACTCCTAGTGATGCTCCTGTTTCTATCACTTATCCTTTTGTAATAAGTGGGACTACTATGACCGTTGATATTGATTTTGGTGGTACTGGATTTTGGCACTTTGTTTTTGAGAAAATGGCTACAAATGTAGATAAAGTAGTTCAAGACATGTTCAGCTTTTATCCAAACCCTGCTAGCACTCAGATTCAAATCAACTCTGACTTACAGTTAGATGAGGTTATCATTAGAGATATCACAGGAAGAATTGTAATGACACAATCAAATCCTTCTCAGAATGAAAGAATTGATGTTTCTAACCTTGCTACAGGTCTTTACATCTTAGAAGCTCATAAAGACAACAAAATTTCTGTTCAGAAATTATCAATTAACTAAGAATTATTCTTAATTAATTTTTGTCATGCGCTAGAGGCTTTTATGCCTCTAGCGCATTATTTTTTTCCAGAAGCTTATTTCCTTTCTTTTAAAAATTTAATAACTCCTCCTTATAACTTGTTGTAAAATATTAACTACTAACAATTATACTAATCTTGCTAATCAATTCCTAAAGAGCTTTATCAAAACCTTAAAACTTACTCTCCTTTCAAAACCATGTATTTTCCTTTCAATGCTTAGTTTTCAATCCTATTTTTATACTAATCTATATTTGGAAGAACCTAAATTAATCTATCAGTCTTTCTTTTACTTCTTGAGCATTTTCAAGATTTACGTTGTTATTTAAAATAATTATTTCAAATACTTGACAAGCTAATGAACGTTAGTTAGATTTGTATAAATTTGATCACATCATTTACCTAATCAAACAGACGAAACGTCAGACGTTTTGAAAACTTTATTGGTAATAATAAAATATAATGAAAGACGGTTACGTAAAATCTACTCTACTAAAGAAAGGCTTATTAGAAATTGAGTTTTTCCATCCGAAACATAATTCATTGCCTAGTAATTTGCTTAAAGAACTAGCTGATACAATTACAGCAGCAGGCGAAAATGACGATATTCAAGTCCTCATCCTCAAAAGCGGTGGCGATAGAACATTCTGCGCGGGTGCTAGTTTTGACGAACTGATTTCTATTGAAAATTTTTCGATAGGAAAGCGTTTTTTTATGGGTTTTGCCAATGTAATTAATGCTTGTCGCAAATGTCCAAAACTCATTATTGGAAGAGTGCAAGGCAAATCAGTTGGCGGCGGTGTTGGTGTTTCAGCGGCTGTTGATTATTGTTTAGCTTCAAAATACGCTGCGGTTAAGTTGAGCGAATTAAATGTTGGAATTGGCCCTTTTGTGGTTGGACCAGCAGTTGAACGTAAAATTGGTTTATCTGCGATGAGTCAATTAACGATTAATGCTGATGCATTTCAATCGGCTTCTTGGGCAAAAGACAAAGGTTTGTACGCTGATGTTTTTGAAACGGTGGAAGCTTTAGATGAAGCGGTTTTGAAATTAGCGGATTATCTATTGTCTACTAATCCAGAAGCGCAATCTCTATTGAAAGGTGTTTTTTGGGAAAATTGCCAGCATTGGGATACTTTATTGGAAAGTCGTGCGGAAGTGAGCGGTCAATTGGTTTTGTCTGAATTTACGAAACAAGCTTTGGCTAAGTTTGCTTAGTTCTTTTGGTCATTGGTAAACAGGTTATTTTCCTATAGACTTCGATTTTAGTTGAATTTATTTAAATTAAAAAATATGAAATTTTTAATTTTAGTGTGGAGTATTTTGCTATTTATTGGTTGTTCTAATGGAACATTAGAACAGGAATTAAAAGACACTAAACACTTATTAGAAAAGTCCGAACAGTTACTAACGGAGCTTGTCAACAAGGATTATCCTTTGGTGCATACCGTTTATTTGACATTAAAACCAGACGCTGATCAAGTTGCACTCATTTCAGAAATCAATAAAATTGAAGCTATTGAAGTGCTACATGATTTAGAGATTGGTACATTTGAAAACCTAGAAGATAAACGTGCTTTATCTGATTATCAATTGATGATGTCAATGTCTTTTGAAAATGAAGCAGATTATAAAACATATCAAGCGCACGAATTGCATTTAGCTTTAAAAGAGAATATTGTTCAATTTTTAGCTGGACCGCCTGTGACTTATGATTATATAAAAAAATAGATTTTTCATTAAATTGCTTGATTGTTGTTTTGCAAAACATCGTATACAAATACGAATAACAATCAAGCAATTTAACGGAAACATAAGTCCGTTTACTAATATTCTAAATATCCAAAGAGAGAATACAACAGAAAGGCAGCGACTACCAGTGCAATAACTCCGATAAAAAAACCTATTGAAAAGAAAAAATAAACCGCTACACCTGCCACGCCAACCGCTAAAACAGCTAGCAGCAATGCGCCTTCATCCACAATTTGTGTTTTAAAAAATTGTTTGATTCTTTTGCGTTTATGTTTAAATTTAATAGTCTTGGCAGATTGCATTTTCGGCGTGAACTGAATTTTCGTTGGAGGCTCAGAATGAATAATAGGTAGGTTCCGTTTAACCATTCCTGTATTCAAAAAAAACACAAGAAACAACGAAAAAATGATTGAGTTAGTTTTTAATTTTCTATTCATAATAAATGACTGAAATAAACTAGGTATTATACTAAATGAATAAATCCTATACACAAGTGATGAATAGTTTTTAAATAATTTTAGACAATATGATTTAATCTCAAGGTTTAGAG
>CAZMEH010000133.1:0-10959 GCA_964564885.1 uncultured Saprospiraceae bacterium
CTTAATTTTTTGTAATTTTAATTGTCGTCTTCTATTTTTTTCATAGAAAATAATTTTCTTTCATGAAAGTACTACATACATCAGACTGGCACCTTGGTCAAAAACTAAGGGGAAATATTCGTGATACGGAACATCAATTTGTACTAGATTGGCTCATTGAAACCATTATTCAGGAAGAAATTGATTTACTTCTAGTCGCAGGAGATATTTTTGATGTAATGAATCCACCGAATAGTTCTCGGAAATTATATTATCAATTTCTTGCCAAATTATTAAAAACACCTTGTCGTCATATTGTTATCATTGGAGGAAATCACGATGCGCCTTCTATGTTAAATGCACCAAAGGAGTTACTTGAAACATTGAATATTCATGTAATCGGCGCAGCGACTTCCTTTGTTGAGGATGAAATTATTGTCTTGAAACACAATAACGAGGTAGAAGCAGTCATTGCAGGCGTTCCATTTTTGCGAGACCAAGATTTACGTAAAAGTGTTGCAGGAGAAGATGATTTGAGTATTCACGAAAAGATTCAAAAGGGTATTTATCAGCATTATTCAGCTATTGGTAAATACTGTGAGCAATATCAAGATTTGAGGATTCCGATTATTGCAACAGGTCACTTGTATGCTTCGGCTGCTAAAACGAGTGGTGAAAATCAAGATAATATTTACATGGGCGGTATTGATAATATTTCCGCAGATCAGTTTTCTGATGTTTTCGACTATGTAGCTTTAGGTCATATTCACACCGCTCAACCCGTTGCAAAACATCGTCATGTACGCTATTCTGGCTCTATTATTCCGTTAAGCTTTACGGAGATTGAAGACAAAAAGAGTGTCACAATTTTAGACTTCAAAAAGAATAAATTAGAGATTAAAATGCTTCCTACGCCTATTCCTAGACAGCTTATTTCTGTTGTCGGCACTTATGAAGAAGTACTGGATAAACTCAATTTATTTGATGTTTATGAAGGTGATTTTCGACATTGGTTAAAAGTAGAAGTGCAAGTGCAGGAATATCAATATGGTATTGAAGATGCCATTCATGAGGTTTGCAAAGAAAAAAAGATGACTTTGATTATACTAAAAATAACTACAAATCAGAAAATTAATATTGAGTATGAATACGATTTCAACCTAAATGACTTGAAACCAATTGATATTTTTAAGCAAAAATGCGATAACGAAAATATCACATCCGAGAATGCAGAAAGACTGCAAAATACTTTTCAAGAACTCCTAGGCTGGATGACTGAACAAGAAATAGATATTGTATAATTTATTTGGTTCTTTGAAAATTATTGTGGAAGTTTCAAGAAACGGCAAACGGTTAACGGTTAACGGCGCACAGCTTGCCACGATTTCTCGTGGGCAAAGCGTTTTATTATTAATTTTCTTTGAAAATTACTTTTCCACAATAATTTTCAAAGAACCATTTTTAGTTTATTTTAAATTTGTTAAAACCATGATTCTTGATTATAGTAAAGAATCAAGCTAGTTGTCTAAAAGATGTTGTGCTAAGTAAAACAGACAACTTATCTCATCTGTCTCGAAACCGCTAGGTTTATCTCTATTATATTTTTGTTTTAATTTTAATACAGGTAGGAATGCACATGCTATTTTTAGTGCATCAAATGCGCCGTTTCTTAAAAAGAACCCGTATTTCTATTAAAAAAAACAACTATTTAACTATCTTTTTTTATTTTAGATAATCAAGGTTATACAAAAATACTTTCATAAGGTTTGACTTATAGTTTGATGTTATTTCCTTTCATTTATTAAAATTATAAAAACATGAATTCTAATTTTTACAAGTACTTCAGTTTACTATTTACAATTTTTTGTTTCAGTGCTTCTGCTAATGCGCAAGTTTATGTAAATGCTGCTGCAACAGGTACAAATGATGGTTCTTCATGGGCTAATGCTTATGTTAATTTGCAAAGTGCTTTAGACAATGCTGCGTCGGGAAGCGAAACTTGGGTAGCAGCAGGTACTTATTCTCCAGGAAGTGCTGTTTCAGACTTCTTTAACGTTGGACTACAAGGACAAGCCATTTATGGTGGTTTTGTAGGAACGGAAACGATGCTTTCACAAAGAGACATTGCAACAAACCAAACCATTTTGAGTGGAGATGTGAGTAATGACGATGTCGCAAATGACTTTGTCAATAACCGCTCAGATAATAATTATCATGTAATGTGGGTAGTAGATACTATTGACAATACTACTATTATTGATGGTTTTTCTATCGAACACGGTAATACACTACCAGCTACTGGTTCTGGTAACGATCGTCGTGGTGGCGGTATTTTAAGCTATGGTTCTCCAATTATCCGTAACTGTACTTTTACTCAAAACTATGGACATTATGGTGGATCACTTTATCCTCGTGGTAGTGGTGCTAATAATATATTAGTAGAAGATTGTACTTTTAGTGACAATGAAGCTAGTTATGGCGGTGCTGCTGTTTATTTATTAGCAGGTGGTATCTTCAATGACTGCGTATTTGAGGATAGTTATTCTCCAAGAGGTGGTGCTGTTTATTCTGCGGGTGATTTAACTACCTTCAATAACTGCGATTTTACAAACTTAGGAGATGGAACTACTCGTGGTGGTGCTATTTATGGTTCTTCTGGTATTACACTCAACAATTGCTTAGTTGATTTGAGTTCAGGTATTTGGGGCGGAGCTATTTATGCAACTGATGTAACAAATATTGATAGTTGTACCTTCTCAAATACTACAACCACTGAAGCTGGTGGTATTTTATGTGCCTTTGATGCGGTTGTTAATATAACCAATTCTAATTTTGAAGGTAATGCTGCCGATAGAGGTGGTGCATTATACGTTCAAAATGATTCAGTGATATTAAATGTAGACAACTGCTATTTCTTTGCTAATTCAGCTCTTGGTAATGGTGGTGGTATTTATGGATTAGCAGGTGCTATAATACAGGTTAGTAACTCCGATTTTGACTTTAATATAGCTGATTTTGGAGCTTGTATTGCTATTAATTCGGGTGACGGAAAAACGGTAAAGGATAGATTAACCGTTACAAATTCTAAATTCTACGATAATATAAGTAGTAATCAAGGTGGTGCTATTAATATTTCTAATGTAGATTCTGTTTTTCTTACGAGTTGTTTGATACATGACAATATAGCTAATGGAACTGGAAATGGTGGTGGAATTTCTTTTAATTCTGGTGATACCTTACCTGTTTATGCTAGTCTTATGAATCTAACTTTAGCGAATAATATTGGGCTATTTGCTAGTAATATTGCGGCTTGGGAAGATGATGCGAGTAGTGGAAATTTAACAATTGTTATGCAAAACACTATTCTTTATGACAATTTGGGTCTAAATTATGTGGTAGAAGCTGGTTCTCCTCTTGTGGTTTCTAATGGTGGAAACTTATCATCAGATCCTACTTTAATGGCTGAATTTACGAATACAAATGATTTGAATACTACGGATCCTTTGTTCATTGACGAAGTCAATAGAGATTATCGTTTACACTACAATAGTCCTGCTGTTGATAAAGGTATTGCTACGAACGCACCTTTAACGGATGTTAACGGCGATCCTCGTTTGGGTATCCTTGACATGGGTGCAATTGAATATTTCATCACAGTTAATACACAACAAACACTTTTAGTTGAAAATAATTTTGACGTGTATCCAAATCCTGTTCGTGAAACATTGTCGTTTTCTTTAGAAAACAACTGGATTGGCGATGTTCAATTTTCTGTTGTGAATACTTTAGGTCAAGTGATGCAGAATTTCATTATGGCTAAAAATCAAGACACAATGATTGAGCAAATCAACTTGAATAATTTACCTGCTGCTAACTATGTTTTAGTTGCTCGTTTTGGAAATGAAGAAGTTTATGAGATCATTGTTAAATTATAATATGTTATAAATGCTGTGATTTACAATATTTACAAGCTAACAAACGCTTCTTATTTGACTCCTTTAAGTCAAATAAGAAGCATTTTTAATAAAACCGTTTTCCACCAAGCAGAAACCTATACCTGGGATATTCAAAAAAAGTCTCCATATCCCAAACTACAGGTTTACCAATCTTTTTAGACAAATGAATCGCTTGATTATTTCCTAAGTAAACCGCAAGATGCGCTCCATATGCTTCATTGACTTTATGAAAAAACAAAATATCTAAAGGTTGGTAATTTTCAGTAATAAGTTCCGAAAACTCCGTGTCTGACCAGAGTTCACTAGAACGATATTCAGGAACAATCAATTGGTGTGAACGAAGCAAATGATAAGTAAAAACTTGGCAATTCGCTCCTGTCGTGGCTATATCTTGATTTGTTCCATTTGGAATAATCTTGCCGTTATAGTTGATTTGCATCAGCCAATCAGGAATTTCGATTTTTGTATAGTTCATCTTTCTCTTTATTAAATGAATGGCTTACAACTACGAACAAAACCAAGCCTTTTTAAATTCTGATAAAGAATCAATGTATTCATTAATCGCTATTTCTCCTTTGACGGTTTCACTGCTGTCTGTTAAAACAGGCACATCAATAGAAGCGTCTTCAATCAATTGATGACTAGTCACTAAGGCTTCTAATTCGTTTTTCCAATTATCGACTACTTGATTGGAATAAGGATATGTGATGATTATCATGTTCAAATTTTTAGAATAGAGATAATATTTCTTAAACAAGTTCTTAACTAATTAGTGCTCAGATTCATGCTTTGCACCTTTCTTATATTCCCAAACATAATTAAATCCTAGATATAGAACTGTATCTTCAAGCGAACCAAAAGTATGAAGATATTCAGAAAAAAGATTAAACTGACGTGTCAACGGCACTTCTATTCCAGCGCCTAAGTTGAGCCCAAAAGCCTTGGTAAAGTGAATATCATCTTCTCCCATTATCATTTCAGTTGCCTTTTCATGAGTGAAGTTTGCGCCTACGATTGGATACATTCCTAAACGATGCTCAATGACTTCAAATACATAATGAGCATTAAAATCAATGGTAAAAGCATTCACAGTCTGTTCATCTTCTACTTTTTCAAAGAAGTAAGTGAACTCAGGACCAAAACAAATCTTATCATTTGCAAAGAAATAAGCCCTTGCGTTGATACCAGGCGTTTCAACATGTGTACTCCACGCTCCTGTTAAATCTAGCGTTCCTCCTAGTTGTGCAAAAGCATTAACCGGAAATTGAAGTAAAAAGATAATTAGAATTGTTTTATATCGCATTAGTAATATTTGAAAAAAGTTAGAAATAGACTTATTGATATCGTTCTTTGAAAATTACTCTGGAAGTTTCAGAAAACGGTTGACGACTGGCATTTTGCTAATAATTTTATAAATAATGGATAATTTGCATATAGCTTGTCTGACCTCAGACAGTTCTAAGCATTCGGTACAATCTGAGCGCCGTTCGCTTATTTAAGATGACCGTAAGGTAATTCGATTAGACTTTATCTTGTTAGTTTAAATTTCCCTATTTACTTCCAATACTTCCTTTTAATCAAGTTCTTGATAAACGACAATCAGTTACTCCAAGTTTATCAAGATTCAAGTCAGAATAATAGTAGTATTTAATCCAAATTTTTGAAGCTCCTTAGAAAACCGTAAATTTAGATTATCGTTACATTTGTCAACAATTATATTTATGCTGTATTTAAAGAAAATTGCAAGCTTATTAGAAAGGATTAACGAGCTGGTCGGGAAAGGTGTTAGTTACTTAACGGGAGCATTAGTGTTGCTGATTTGTGCAGATGTATTTGCTCGCTATGTGTTTCAAACAACCGTCATTTGGATCGTTGAATTAGAAATATATTTCTTTGCCTTAATCTTTTTAATGGGCGCAGGATATGCTTTTCAACACGACAAACATGTTCGAGTTGATGTATTCTACAGTAAAGCAAAGCCAAAAACTCAGGCTTGGGTAAACCTCATTGGCGGAATTTTCTTTTTATTACCTTGGTGCATTGTGGTGCTACAAGTAGGATATCGCTATGCCCGAAACTCGTTTCTTATCAATGAAAGTTCACCACAACCTGGTGGTTTGTCCGCATTGTATTTATTAAAAAGTGCTATTTTTATTGGATTTGTATTCTTATTATTACAAGCAATAGCTTCCGTTATTCGTTCATTGATAACTATATTTGAGAAAGAATCTATCCCATTGAGGGCTATTGATTAATAGAACTTATTTAAGAACTAAAACTGAATTAAGTAATGTTTAAATAAAAAAGCTGTACTTACTCAAATAATAAATAATATGAATAAATTTAAACACATCGTCGAAAAATACGCCTTTGGAGTCTGTACTTATTTAGGACGTAAAATTGGAATTTCTACTTATCGAGTAAGAATGTACTTTATTTATTTAACTTTCGCAGCGTTTGGTTCTCCTATTTTTATTTACCTATTTCTTGCTTTTTGGTTGAATATTAAAAAATATATTCGTCAAAAACGCCGTACTGTTTGGCATTTGTAGAATAAGTAATAGGTCATAAGCGATGCAAAATTAATGGGTACATCTCCAAATACGGTTTAAAACCTAAAAGATCTATTGGCTTATTCTTTATGTAAAAAAACGAGGTTTTTTCGTGTTAATGACTAATATTATAAGTAGTCATGTAGAGATAACTTGACAATTAAATTTTCATTTTTTCGTCAAACTGTAACTAAAAATACCTGTTTCAAAACCTCAATAATATATTCTCAGTTATGAAAACTGTAGAGGGCATAGCCCTATAGTTAAGAGAAAACCTTGTTTCTTTGCCCTGAAAGGGCTTTAGGAATAGTACAGAGCAACATCCTGTGGATAAAATAGCTCTAAATATAGCCCTGAAAGGGTGGAAGCGAACAAAGCAACTTAGTACTTACGCCCTTTCAGGGCGTTTAAAGGCACTTTCCCTCTTAACTATACGGCTGTCCCGTAGAGGGCTAAACCTATCTGTTAAGTTGTTTTTGCTTCAGTAGTTAGAAAATTTAAATTATTTATAATAAAACACACTTCAAATTCCTATTGGAGTCAATCGAATCATTTCATCAAAAACCTTTTAGATGTCATATCAAAGTTAGTTTATTATAAAAAATATTTATAACCGTGACAGGAAATAACCTATATACCTGCAAAATTATCAAATAGTAAGTCACACAAACTGAACGTAAAATCTACCATTGTTAAATTTTATACCATTCAATTCCTACCACTGTATCACGTTTTGCAAATACTTAACATATAACTATTGTCGTTATAAGCGAAGTATTAATGTCACTTTTTTCTTAATTGTATCTTAGTTTATGTGAAATTGGCAAAACTATTGCTAAAGAATATATACGTATTATTACATATACATACTCCTAATCTACATACTACTATATACAACTAAGGGAATTACAAGAATCTAACAAACAAACTTTAAAATCCCTTATACAAACAATAAGCTAACAAGTAAGTGAAGAAACGTAAATAGGTTTGACCATCTAGGCGATTTTATTATTTTCAATAATGAGCCTGCCTGTCTGCCGACAGGCTAAAAAATCAATGCATGGCCGTGCTACGGACTTATTTTTTAGAGAAATCTGCCTGTCGTACCTTTGGTAGGCAGGTTATTGGGAAGAATAAAGAGAATAATGGTCAAAGTTATTTATGTCTCTTCACTAAATTAACTAACACAAAAGATTCAGAAACAGATGAAATGGTATGCCATCTTCCTAACCTTTTTAGGTTTAGTGCTAGTAAGTAATACACTAACAGCACAAGAAAAAGAGTACAAGAAAGCCGAAAATTTTTATAAAAACTATAAATATAGTGCCGCAATACCGTATTATGAGGCTTACCTTGAATTAGAACAGCGCAAGAAAATTCTTTCTGTAAAAACAAGATTGGCTTATTGCTATAGAATGGCAAACAAGTCATCTAAGGCGGAAACACTTTATGCTGAAATTATTGAGCATCCTAAAGCTCGTCCACAGACATTCTTATTTTATGGTGAAATGCTTATGGCAAATGGTAAGTACGACGATGCGAAGGTGTATTTTAAAAAATATCTAGCGTTTAAACCTAAGGATAAGAAAATACAAGGTTTGCTTGCTGCTTGTGATAAAGTAAAATCTATTAAGTCTCAATTTATAGATATTGAATTAAGCTCATTAAGTATCAATACTAATGCAGATGATTTTTCGCCAATCTTTTACGATGATGGCATTGCATTTCTATCTGATCAAGGAGAAAAAGGCAGCACTTATGGCTGGACAGGTCGCTCTTACCTGAAACTATACAAAACTATTGGTGGTAGTAACGGTGATTTTCAAGAAATCGAAATTTTTTCAAGAAGAATTAACGAAAAAGGGAAAAATACAGGGCCTGTTACGGTTGCTCAGAATGGAGGATCAATGATAATTACTCGTAACTCTTATATACCAAGTAAAAAAAATATTTTTCATCTTCAACTATTTGAACTAAAAAGAAAAGGTGATACCTGGGGAAGAGGAGAACTTTTACCTTTTTGTAAAGTAGATCGAAACTATATGCATCCAACTTTATCCTCAACAGGCGATACTCTATATTTTGTATCAGATAGAGCTGGAGGGCAAGGAGGAACAGATATTTTCATGACTTATAGTACACCAAAAGGCTGGAAATATCCAATCAACCTTGGTGAAGCAATAAACACTTCTGGTCATGAAGCGTTTCCGTTTATACATGCTGATGGAACGTTATATTTTGCATCAAAAGGTCATTCTGGATTTGGTGGTTTTGACATATTCAAGGCAGTATTAGTAGATGGTGTTTATTCCAAGGTAACCAATCTTGGAATACCAATTAACAGTCCTAAGGATGACACTGGTTTTATTATGTCTAGTGATAAAAAAGAAGCCTATTTTGCTTCTGCTCGTAAAGAAGGGAACGATGATATATATCATTTTACGATGCCAACCGTTGCAATGAAAGGTAGCAATGATTTACTAGTTTTTAAATCTGGTGAACAGGTCTTGGTAAGTAGCAGAACAATTAAGGCTGAACGAACAACTTCTATAGGTTTAGAAAAGAAGGACAAAGTTAATAAGAATACAGTAATTTTGATGTGTAAAATTGTTGACGAAACCACACAAATCCCATTAAAAAATGTAGTTTTATCAATAAAAGATGAGAATGGTCGCAAGCTTAAAAGCCTAGATGTTCCTGAGACAGGAATGATTAAAGTTCAGTTAGAAATGAATAAAAACTATTCTATTGTTATTGAGAAACCTGGCTACAGAAGTAAATCTTCTTATATCACTACAGATAAAGTAACTAAAAAGTTATCACCAACCTTTGGTTTGGTTCGAGAATAATCAAGCTTCTTTAAAAAGGTATTCATCTTCTTATATCAAATACACAGATGCAGCATCCTTAATTGGTTGCTGCTGTTTTATTTTTATAATCTTTCCAAATGGCAAAGAAGACTTCATCTACAGCAATTCCTAATTTGGCTTTTTCTATTATTCCAAATGAGGAATTACTCCGACCCTCTTCCTTAACTTTCCAGTATTGTAAAACAAAATCGACTGCCCTTTCCTTTTGCTTCTTCCACCCAAATATCTCCGTCATAGAGTTCTATCAGCATTTTACAGGTTGCCAAATTCATTCCTACTCCTTGATGAAATTTTGTATTAAATCGACTAAAAGGGTCAAAGATTTCATTTCGATTACTTTTGTTTACTCCAATTCCATTATCTTCAACGGAGTAAGACCAGTATTGTCCAATTTTATTACATTTAATTTCAATAATAGGCTGTTTTGATCGGTTAAAATATATCGCATTTTCAATCAAACATTCTAGAATGAATTTAATATGTCTAAAATCTATCTTCACAGGTAAATTAGCATGAAATCGAATAATAGCATTCCTTTCAGTAATTAATTCTTTTAAGTGAGCCTGAACAGATATAACAATCAATTCCAAATGACTACTTTCTAAACTCTTTGACGCCTTTTGAGCATTAAAGAAAATATTCAGCGTATCTAATAATTTTTTTGCCCTTGTCGAACCCGACTTTAAAAGGTCAAGCGCATGCATAAAATCTTTATCCAGACCACCTGCTTTACAAAGTAATCCAGTATAAATAATGTTGTTTCGTACAGGCTCTGAGAGCTCGTGCATACCTTGTTGAAAAAGGTTTGATAAGCGACCTATATTTTTTGAAAGGCGAATATTGGTTTGAGAAAGACTCTTTTTTTGCTCTGTTAACTTCTTAAGCAAATTATAATTAGAATGAAAACGATACAGTTGATCAATGCCCGTGTCATGTTTGGCAAAATCATTTTTGTCTAGTTTCAATTTCTTGATTTCATCAATTTCGTTTAAAATTGGATTTCCAAAAAAATACGTAATATCATCATCTGACTGTCGAATGAAAGTTCCCTTTAGTTTAACATTAGAGAATTGAGTAGTTAAAATTACCTCAACGCCTTCTTCGGTTTCAGTAAATAAAGTAGAATTACTCATTTTTCCATTGACCAAAAAATAAGAATTAACTTTTCTTCTGATTCTGAGACTAGGCAATAATTTTCCTAAGGATTTCCCTTCTTTTATTAGCTTTAAACGGTCATTAAACGCAAAGTAAAAAGGAAACAATAGCTCCATTTTTTCTTCATCTAAAATAAAAGGTCGTGCTGCATTTGTGCTCATCATAGCTCTAAGTTTTCACTTTGTAATTCAAGATTATTAATATTTCAATAAGGAATGACCGACAACTTGAATGAGTTGTCAGTGTTCATAATACTAGCTTCGGAAAAGCATTAGCGTAAAATGAATTATTAAATTCCTATACAAGCTAATTTTGTTATTAGCTCAATAAAACTGTAATTTCAGTGATAAAGCATTGACATATGTCAATGCAAAGATTACATGATAAGACTTGTAGTTGTAGTTATTACAAAAGCAATGATATGTTTTTCATGAAGAAATTGCTACA
>CAZMEH010000134.1:0-2423 GCA_964564885.1 uncultured Saprospiraceae bacterium
AGGGAGCAGGAAATAAATAACCTACCTGATATTGCGACGTTATTTTTCTTTTTAAGAAATTTAAAAAATCGGTGCATCCCGAAGTCTCGGGACGGAGCTATTTTTTACGTTTTTTAAAAATGAAAAGAACAAGCTAGATTGCGTAGGTTATTTTTTTCCTACTCCCTTATCTAAGGGTTTGATTATTGAATTATTGCAAATGAACTTGTTTCACCATGAATTCTTAAACAAGTTCAATAGTAGTTTCATTTAGTCAGATAAATTTGACGTTCCTTAGTTAATTTTCTGTATTTTTTTGGTAATAGAATGATTAATGACGAGATAATAATTACCTGCGGGTAACTTTGATAAATCAATTTTTAGCTCTTGGTCGTTTTCTATTACAGTATTTACTTTTGATGTCAAATCAAGTCCGTTATTGTCGACTAATTGAAGGTTTTCTAATGCAATATTATTCAAACGAATAGAAATAATGTCTTTACTTGGATTAGGAAAAACATCGACTGTTTGCTTTTGCTGACCTTCGATTGAAATATTCCTAATATCAGAATAAGAAAAGCTGCCATCAAAATCCGTTTGCTTTAAACGATAAAAAGAATTGCCAGAATAAGGCGCTTCATCTATTGTTTGATAATTAACGGGTTCAATAGAATTACCTGCACCGTTCCTATTTTTAATCGGCTCCCATGCTGTTCCATCCTTAGAACGCTCTATTGTGAAAAAGTCATTATTGGTTTCTGTAGCCGTTTGCCATTCTAGCGAAACGTGTTTATCTGTGGTCAATATTGCTTCAAAAGCGGTCAATTCAATCGGTAAAGAAATACCTTGAATCTCTGTCCAAATCTCGGTTGGTGTACCAAATAATTGATATGCTTCCATTTGAAAGGTTTCATAAGTATTCACATCATCGTGATTAGGCGCGTACAATCCACGGTTAAAAACATACAAATTGATTCTGCACCAATTGGTTTTTCGCCAATCTGAAATCATATCAAACTTAAAACGTCTATCGTCTTGCGATTGAACTGTTTTATCTGTTCTGCTTTTTTGAACGGTACAGTTGGCATTATAAGTAGATTCTGGATAATAAAAAGCGACCGCATCTGGATCTGTAAGAGAATTAGAAGTTGAAAAAATCATAAATCGACTTTCTAACGGAATACTCGATACGTTATAATTACGATAAATTTGTTTGTCTTTTACTACAGCCATTTCTAAAGTTTGCCAAGCACCATTTTCTCGCCAAAGTACCCATTTGTAACCTAAATCCTTATTGAACCTAATTTCAAACTTATGACGCATTTCGCCCATGTCCGAATCAGAATGCGGTGCATCCGAGCCTTTTAGTTGATACCTAGGATTAGCGTCAGGCTCGTGATATTGTAATAGTTGACATGGATGACGGATAAATTCCCATTCCGCCCTGTGTCGAACGACAGAAATACCACTTGCGGAACTCACATTTTTTAGCGTAGAACTGAAATCTAATTCTGTTATCAGTTCGTGTCGCATATCCAAACCAAATTCATCATAAACATCATCGTCATCGGTTGAATTATCACCATCAATCATTGTCGCACCACTTGGAAAAGTCAATGGATTGTTTTCTGTCATGCCAGAACTATAGTACAAATGCAATGGAAAAGGTGTTATTTCTAATTGATTTGCAGTAGAATTTACGGTGACTAAATGCCCGCCTGTTACACTTGATGCGCCAGGTTGAACAGGATTGTAATGGCTAGAATGAAAATACCCACGAAGCGTTTTTGTGCCGCCAGAACCAAATTTAGGTTTTGGGTCAAGGTTTGGACCGCCAGAATACAATTCTGTAAAAGTGACAAAACCACCACCGTTTTCATTTATACCGATTCGTTCGCCATTCGGTAAACTCAAATAATGTTGTCTATCGCCTGTTGTGCCAGCGTAGTTTGTTTCATTTATATAAGACGTTGAAGGCCCGAGCCACCATTTTATAGGATTGCTATAAATCATTAAATGGTCAACTTCTGTTTCAAAAACCGTTGCGCCATTCGTAGTTGTCGATAATTCGATAGATTGATTAGCGGTATTATTTGGTAACGATAATGCAAATATATTCGCATTATCATCTTCAATCATCAACTCTGCATTATTAGCACAATCATCCAACGAAATGGTGTAAGTGAGCCATTGATTTGCCGTCGGCGCAGTCGTTATATAAGTATAAGTGCTATTATTGTCTAAATAATAAACGCCCGTATTTCGAATTTGAAGCACGATTTCTTTAGAACCTGTGTACAATTTAAAAGTAAATTCGTCTTGGTTTCCAGTGAATAATGGAATGTTTATCCTCAAATTAGCAACAAAACCACACGGATTTAAGTCCATATATCCGTTGTCGTTATAAGTCATCGTCACTACGTCATTTTGGGATTTTAACTCCA
>CAZMEH010000135.1:0-6552 GCA_964564885.1 uncultured Saprospiraceae bacterium
TGGATAAAAGGAGATAACGATTATGTTTTAAATAAGATTTCATAGATTAGTGGTTAAGTGAAGGAATATAAATAACTAGCACCGTAATACTCTTTCTTTTTCTCAATAACTTTTCTAAAAAATAATACCAGAGCGAGACTATGTAATGATTTTTTAGCTCATTCTTGAAAAAAACAAAGTCGTCTTATGGTGCAACTTATTTATATTTCTTCACTGACAAGAATTATTGAAAAAAATTATCATTGAAAGTATGAAAACTTCCCTAAAATTTTTAAAATACGTATTTGTTTTTTTGTTCCTAACGCTGATCACTCAAGTTGGCGGCTTAATTTATTTGCTATATCAGCCGTTTAGTAGAAAAATAAAACGAACCATAAAACAGAAACCTAAACAAAGATTCGTTCGGTTCACTACTTTTTCAACATTCTACTTACTGATTTCATGGACAATCGTGCCACTAGTTGCCAAACAATTTGGTCGAGTGCCATTGCCGATGTTCGCAACAGAAAATGTACCTATTCAGCCACGACATTATTTTTTCCCATTAGCGAATCGACATTATGTGAAACCTGAATTGAAAAATACAATTATTAAAACAGCTAAAGCATTGAATGGAAAATATCCAAATGCTAAAGTTTTGTATTTAGATGGTTGTTTTCCATTTTTTGATGGAATGCCTTTAATACCTCATTTGAGCCATTCTGATGGAAAAAAACTGGATATTGCTTTTATTTATAAACATGAAAAGTCTGGAAAATATACGAATAAAACACCAACTTGGATTGGCTATGGAGGAAGTGAAGTACCAACGGAGCGAGAGGAAAATAAACCAGAATTTTGTAAAAAACAAGGTTATTCTCAATATGGTTTTCTGAAAGCATTTACGCCGATTATTGGAAAATCTAATTTAGAGTTTGATAACAAAGCAAATAGCTGGTTAGTGAAATATCTAGCAAAACAGCCTGCCGTTGGAAAGATTTTTATAGAACCGCATTTGAAAACACGTTTTGGATTGAGTCGAGTTAATAAAATTCGATTTCATGGCTGTCAAGCGGTTCGTCACGATGACCATATTCATATTCAATTATGAAAAAACTAACTAGGATTTATATCACAATTATTGTTGGCAACCTTGGAGTATTGGGTTTGGGCTTACTGTATAGAGAAATAGGAAACTGTGTAGTTCAATATCATTCGTCCATTTTTATATTGATGTACGAAGGCTTTATAATACTTGGATTGACGTTCTTAGCTATATTTTCAGTTAATTTTTTCTTCCGAAATTATGATGGCCAATTTAAGGTTTTAAAGAATAAGCTTAAAAACGATGCTTTTCTAATTATGGTAATTGTATTGCTATGCACAGGTTACAAGCATTTTGAATATCTTTCTAAGTTTGTAGATCACCAGATCATTAATCGGTCAACTTACCTTGGCGTTTGCGAAAAAAAGAATAGATATATTAACTTTCAAATGCTAGAAAGTACAGATACAACATATTCAAAAACAGGAAGTAGGGCGGAGCATTTAACCTATAAGGAATACCAAATGATAGACAGATCAGCTGGCTTTTTTAATTTACCAAAAGAGGCTTATGATATTAGTTACAGCTATTGGTTTGAAGGTTTTTTGCCAGATTATAGGCTTAGTGTATCGTATAATGTACCATTAGGTTTTTCTGTTGAGACTTTTAGTAGAATGAAAGAACAATTTACAGCTAGTAAGTCCATAGATAGATTAGAAAATGAATTACGAGTAAAGCATTATGAAGAGCTTTGGTAATTTAGAGACAATGAACTATTATTAAATCTGATTGAGAAAATCAATGGTTTGATCCAAGCTATTATGAATAGCGGCATTATCAGGACATTTAATAGGTTGCGCTAAAACTCTATAACCAGTTAATAAAACATTGGCAGTAGGAAATTGAGTACAAAGCCTGTCTACATACCGTTGAGCGGGTTCTTTCGTGAAAACTTCCGAAATAATAGTATAGATATATTTGGGATGATGAATATTGAAAACAGCTTTAACGTCCTGTAACGGAATATCTTGACCGAGGTAAATAACTCTATTTCCTCGTGATTTTATCATATAATGCAAAAACAATAAACTTAATTCGTCTGCTGCACCTTCTGGCAAGTACAGTAAAAACTTATTAGCCTCGGGACTTGATACGACAGGAACTTTATCTATTGCAACAATAATTTTTTGACGAATAAGGCAACTTATAAAATGTTCTTGAGCAGGGTTGATAGAACCCGTCAACCAAAGTAAACTGAGTTTTTCTAAGAAAGGATTGATGATTTCGAGCATCGTGCGCTCAAATCCAATTTGCTCGATATTTGTTGATATAATGCGGTCGAACTTATATTCGTCCATTTCAATCATAGAAATAGTCAAGGCATCTAATTGAGTGGCATTTTCAAAATTGACCTCTGAAATATCAGCTACTTTATGGACGATTTCTTTTGCTGACATTTTGGCTATCTTAGAAATTTTATAGCCATTTCTATTAAGCAAAGCAATGTTTAATAGATTTTTTAAATCATCATCATTATAGTATCGAATATTCGTTTTGGTACGCTTAGGTTCAACAATACGATAGCGCTGCTCCCAAATACGAATCGTATGAGCTTTAATATCAGTTAATTTTTCTAAATCTCGTATTGAGTAAATAGCCACTATTATATTCTTTTAGACAAACGGTATTAAAAAATTATTTAATTTAAAGAAGCTTTTTCACCAACTTCTATACTTACTCTGGCAATGTTTTAAACTTATACAACTTAGAAATAACATTATATTATTCAAAATGTTTAGTATAAGTAAATGTCTTCTTAAGTTTTTTTAAAAAAACGATATAAAAAATATGGAATTTTTTTGAGAGATTAAGGGTTATTAATAAGAAGTTTAGGAACCTAAAACTTGAAAATCTAATGAATAAAACATTATTGAAAACCATGATTGATGGCGGTTATATTAATGTAAATAAACATTTAACTGCCGACTTATTTATTTATAATTATACTTCAAGTGCTCAATATGAGCAAATGTGGAATGAGGTGACATTGCAGTGTCGTGGCTTAATAATGGATAATGAATTGAATATAATTGCTCGCCCTTTATTAAAATTTTTCAACCTTGAAGAACTAGAAAACACACGTATTCCAAATGAACATTTCAAAGTCTTTGATAAGTTAGATGGTTCAATGGGTATTTTATATTTTATTGACGATGAGCCATTTATAGCAACCCGTGGTTCGTTTAATTCTAAACAAGCCGCCAAAGCTAATCAAATATTACAGGAAAAGTACCAACATACTTTTAAAAACTTAAATAAAGATTTAACCTATATCTTTGAAATCATTTATCCACAGAATAGAATTGTTGTTGATTATGGAAATAAAGAAGATTTAATACTTTTAGCTATGATAAATTCAGCGACAGGTCAAGAATTGCTTTTGCCTGATATCGGGTTCCCATTAGTGAAGGAATATAATGGTATTAACGATTTTGAAACTTTACACCTATTAGAAGAAGAAAACCGAGAAGGCTTTGTGGTAAAGTTTGATTCCGGATTTCGTTTGAAAGTTAAGTTTTCAGAATATACTCGTTTGCATTACATCATGGCAAACGTTTCAAATAGAAGTATTTGGCTACATTTGTCAGAAGGGAGGGAGCTTGATGAAATATTGAATGTAGTGCCAGATGAATTTTATAATTGGGTGAGAAAGACAGAAAAAAATCTACATATTTTGTATAAAGGAATTGAAGATAAAGCAAAGTCAGAATTCAAGGTTTTAGAAGATAGAAGAACGACTGCGGATTATTTTAAAACCTGTACTTATCCCGCTATTATGTTTGGTATGCTCGATAAAAAGAGATATTCAGAAAAAATCTGGCGGATGATAAAACCAAGTTTTGAAAAACCGTTTTTGAATGCGTAAGAGGAATGGAATAATGAGTTCTCGCCGAGTTTTTTACCGATCTTTGGATTGGCGTCAAGGAGGTACATATTTTATTGACAATCAAGGAATTAGCCCTTATGAAAAATTTGGATTGACAATAGTACTGGTTTTCAATGCTTTACAAATATCCTTGACGCTAATCCGAGATTTCGGGGCAGGCGGGACAAGTCGTTACAGGCAATACAATAATACAACAGTAAAGTAGTGGAACAATGTAGTAATACAACAATAAAAATACATGATAAAACAAAAAGACGATATTAGAACAAGGGCGCAGGAGTCGAGAGCAGCAATTGAGCGATTATATATTGCGATGAAGCATTTACTTATAAGAGGCGTTTATAAGCCGTTGGGCGTTTCGGGTGAAGCATTAATTGAAGCATTGATGGTACTTCGACCAGAAATTTATGGCTCTATCGCAGACCCTGAACGGGTGGAATTGAACGGTTTGTTATATATTTTTGAGCGACTGCCGAAAGGAATTGAGGAATGTCGTTTTATCAAGTTGATTTCCAGAGAAGGATTTGAAGATTCTAGTTTTTCGCCAATCATTGCCGGAAAACGAAGAAGAGATTGCTATCGCATTGATAGAGAGGAAATGTACATTGAGGTGACGAGAGGTCGAAGCGATATTTATGATATTTTGACGCACTTGACCTTTATGTATGTCGAAGCAGCTAAAATCCGCAAAAACTCGGTAGACTCGAAAGGTCGAATTCGCAGAGAATGGCAAATGCTGAGCAAGATAGTTGAACTTGATCGTATAGGCGAATCTTATAATAAAGAAGTGGCTTGTACTTATTTGAGTTCGATACTTGGTAGAACTTATGAGGAAACGGTCAAAGCGGTTCAGAGTTTCGGTAAAAGCCGACATGTGAATAGTTTATTTCATATTGTTCATTGGTTAGGACATTGGTCAATCGAAGAAGAGGAACGAGATTTGGATAGAGAAATTAGTTTTTCTTCGGCTTTGCGTGAAAAGGTTGGGCACCATATTCATGGTGAACATTGGGCTGGAAATATCAAACAGTTGCTTTTTGATAAAAAACTGATAGACCGCCCGTTACATATTATTAGTGCAAATTTACATAGTGTGATGAATACATTGTATCATCCGATTTTGAAAGATGAACTACCTACGGATAACCTGATAGAAGTAGCACAGGAATTAAGTTTGGAGAAGAATGATGCGTATCGTGAGAAACTAAAAAAATACGCACTCAAAAATGGTTTATACGAAATAGCGGACACTAGCGGAACGAGTCTTTCTACTCAAATCATAGATACGGCAAAGCTTGATTATGATAAATTATCGCCAGAGTTAAATGCCAATATAGCGTATTTGCAAAAAGAAAAGCCTGTCATTTTTGTAATGGATTACGCTTTTGGTGAGCAAGCTTTTGAAACGATGGACGAATTACTGAAACCATTTGAAAATGAAAATGGCGAAAAAATTCCTTTGAATATTGAGTCTGTTTCAATCATGGGAAAAGCAGGGATTTTGAAAGGTAAGAAAGGCGATATTATGATACCAAATGGACATGTTTTTGAAGGAACGGCGGATAATTATCCATTTGAAAATGATTTGAAATTAGAAGATTTTGCAAATTATGATAGTGCTATTGCTGATGGTCCGATGATTTCAGTACTTGGGACTTCGCTTCAAAATAGAGATATTTTAAGGTATTTTGTCCAATCTTCTTGGCAAGTAATTGGCTTAGAAATGGAAGGTGCACATTATCAAAAAGCGATTCAAGCGGCTTCTAAAATTCGTAAAAGTATCAAAGAAGATGTTACTGTTCGTTATGCTTATTATGCTTCGGATAATCCGTTGGTTTCTGGTCAAACCTTGGCTTCGGGTAGTTTGGGTTTGGTTGGCGTTCGACCGACTTATGTGATTACTAAGGAGATTATGAAGAAGATTTTGAGTTGATAATTAGACTTCATTTTTAACTACAAAAACCTCAAACGTTTCCAAAATGTTTGAGGTTTAGTTTATTTATTAACTGATTGTTATTGCAGAAAGCGCATCGCAAACAGAAAGTCATGACGAACTTTTAACTGCTAGAGAACAATTAAATCATGCTTTAGAGGAGAACTATGCTGGTTTGATGTTTTGGTCAGTCAATGCACAAGATGAATATAGTAGTTGGAATGATTTCAAAGAAGAGGTATCTGATTTTAAAAATGCCTATTTCAACTTCATTGATTTTCAAAGTGATTGTTCTCAAATGATAATGAATACGCCAGATTTGATTTGCTCCTTTTATCCAAATCCTGCAACGAATAGTATTTTTTTAGAATATCATTCTAAAGAAAATCAATCTGTTCTAGTGAATATTTATAGTATAAATGGTGCTTTGGTTCAGCAAGATAAATTATCGCTTTTGCCAAATCAAGAAGCGTTAGAATTGACGATTGATAATTTAATGAATGGTTTGTATTTTGTTGAAATTGTTAAAGAACGAAATGGCGATTGGTTTAGAGTTTTTACACAGAAGTTGATGAAAATTGATTGAGAAGAAGATTGAATTTATATCTCATTTTTTTAACTCGCTCAAACCAACGTAATAAAAAAACA
>CAZMEH010000136.1:0-4990 GCA_964564885.1 uncultured Saprospiraceae bacterium
TTTGAAACACGGAGACACAAGGACACGAAGTTAACTACTTGGTTTTCAATACTAATACCTTTATGTCTCTGTGCCTGCCTTTGTCGACAGATAGGTTCATTTTTTTCATTTTGTACAGGGAAAAATTTTAGTGTACAATATATATAACAATTAAGGTGAAGATAAAAGTCGTTTAACTGTATTTGCAAATAGTGCTGGAAACATGATACAAATACTAAAAAACGTCCAAGTCATGAAGCAATTCACATTCGAGCTTATTATAAAAACGTCTTACCTAACGAACAGCCAGACTTAGTCAAATTTTATTTTTTCATTATGTATTATGTCGTTTGGCGTTTACATTACGCCATTATCGAATGGTTTGATGTATATTTAATACTTGAATTAGAAAAGGTTTTACTACTAAACAAAATATCAACCTTCGAGAATTGATATTAGCTGAAGGCAAAACAATCAAACAATTACATGAAGATCAGAAAACTGACTTTTATGATTTTCTAGTGATATTTTTAATAGATAAAATTTGTAATTTTAATTTCGTAATAATTAACTATTACCAAACAGAATGTTATGAAAAAGAAAAAAATACAATTAAAAGAACTGCAAGTTAAGAGCTTTATTACATCACTGAATACTGATGAAGCGAAGGAAATCCGTGGTGGAGTTTTGACGAGGCCTCAGAATAATAACGGTCTTATTTCACCTAATTTAGGTAGAAAATTTATGTGGACAATTTCGGAACAACGAGAAAAAAACGGTGTTAGGTTTGGCGATACTAATGGTAAAAATAAATTTATTAGAAAATAGAGTCTTTAACTTTTACCTTTTCACAAAACATCGGATTACTTCAAGTATTCCGATGTTTCTATTTTAAACTTATACTTCGATTGTAATACCTCCGCAAATGTCTGACTTTCTATTTTGCTATCCAACCATGATATAAAATCGAAATATCTTAATATAAAACCTTCCTTTGGATCATCTCGCATTGTAATAAAATCGGCTCTCAGTTTTATAAATTCATCTTGCAATGCTTTTCGTGTAATGATGTTTCTCGACTTTTTAATAAACTTAATAATACGTTGTTCAAATGCGTAAAGGCGATTTCGTTTACGTAAATAGCGATAAGTCGAACGTAATAAATATTCTAAAAATAAGCTATTCCGTAATTCGTAATGAGTAATTATTTGAAGAATCCTGGCTACTGACTGCAAATCTTGTCGTTGCAAATTATCTGAATAATCCAGTAATTGATTGAGCCAATTCAATGCTTCGTCATAACGTTCTGCACCAAAATACAAGTAACTATACACCAAACAATAATTGAGACTAAACAGGGAGGTTGCCTTTGGAAACTGCTTACTTTCCAGTTCCCGTTCATCTATCAGTTGCACACCTCCCTTAAAATCACCGTTTTCTGTGCACAAAACCATTTTATTTAAATAATAATGTAAAAATATCTTGTACTTATCATCATTTGTAATAGGCTGAATAGTTCTAAGTTTTATCAAATTTTGATTGACCTCTTCATATTTTCGAAGCATTCCGCAGCTAAAAATCTGATTTGTAATCACTGAAATATAAACAGACGGATCTTCTTTTAGAAAATTAGATTGGGATTCCATCAAATCAATCAATGCTGAATTAGTTGAATAGTAATCTTTGTAAGACCTTGTTGAAGAATGGTAAATTCCATGAATTCTATAAAATAAAACTTGGGCTTCGTAAAAATCTGGGAATTGCTCAAAGTCTAATAATTCATTTGTAATCAATAACTTAAGTTCTTCAAGGCGTTCATCATTTCTTGTAATCGCATCTCTTTTAAGACTTATCAAAAACTGAAAAAATAGCGTTTGATAATCTCCGTGTTTTGTAATTTTTTCAATTAACTGATGTTCTTCGTTATTGATATTACTCAGTTCATCATTCAGAAAACTGATATTTGATTGGCTATAAGCAATTTGTTTTTTCCATTTTAATACTTCTAATACTATGAAAAATTGATTGTGCTGGTAAGCTAGTTTTTTAGCCTTATCTAGTATGTCGTCACAATGATCGTACAAAGAACGCTTGACCAAAACACGAACATTACTCAACATTGACTTCAATTTAAAATCAATTGATGTTTTCTCATCGTAAGATTGTAAACTCTTCAAAATCAGTTCATACAAATAGTGTTTGAGTTCTGAAAATTTCCTACTCTCAATTTTTTGATTCGGATAAATTGACTTTTTAATCGCATTTTCATCATAAACCAACTGTTTATCAACAATATTAAACAATTGAATGTACTTGTTAATCTTCGGTGATTTGTTAGATGATTGCTTAGAAACAAAAATGGTAAAATACCTTTTTTCTGAACCTGAAAGGCTATTTACTAACTCATACAATCGGATGGAAGGCGTTTTGGGCATCTATTTTCTTTTAATTATTCAACCTCTAATTTAGGAAAAAATAGTAGGAAAGTTATTTTTTTATTCAAATCAGAAAACTGACATATCAGTTTAATATGGGTTGTAAATAGCTAAATATGATGCTATCATTGTATTATTAAGTTGATAGAAATTATATCAAACACCATGAAAAACCATTTTGAGCAACAAAAAACATCTAATCATATTGACGATTTTAGATTGATGATTTTAAAAACAATCAAACAATTTAGCAATGTACTTTCTAATTAAACTTAATTACAAAGAAGTCTATTTCTAAACCATAAAATATCTGACAGATGAACACGCAAAAAATCACTAGTAACAAACAACAGACTTATCCATTATCGTTAACTTATACCAGACAACAACAAAATACTCAACGAACAGTAATCCGTAGAGCAAATCCAGACAAGGTTGCTTTACCAACACTTGACGGTTTAGTTTTCGAGAAAGTTCGTAATATCATCTATTTAGAAGCGCAAGGCAATTATACTTATATCCATATGGCTGGCAATAAGAAGTTTTTGGTTTGTAAAACGCTTCGTCAGGTTGAAGAAGGAATTAGAACAGATTCTTTTGTCCGTGTTCATCGCTCTTATACTATTAATATGTTATTGTTAACCAGATATATTAAAGGAAAAGGCGGTTATGTTATTATGGAAGATGGCTCAACAGTCAATGTGTCAGCAGGTCGCAAAAAAGCATTTATGGAAGCTGTAGAGGTATTGTTTTGATTTTAATAAAATGACGCTCGTTTAAAGATTCTAGATTTCATTAAATATAGAAGTTCATTTTTCCTATTTTAATTAGAAGGCAAAAGAACTAGTAAAGTACACTTGCAGTGTAAAGGTAAACTCTAGGCAAAAGTGTCTAGAGTTTTTTTTGTTGAAAACTTATCACAAAGCTTATATCAATTCAGTACATTTACAACAATACTATTCTACTCATTAAAACTATTGTTTCAAATGGCTGACTTACAACTTAAAAACTGTTATAATCAAGCATTCTACAATAAATTAAGTACTGCTTTTGAAAAACATTATCCTCCATTCAATAGAGAAAAATTCCTCACTTTAATTTTTGACGAACAATGGGAAAACCGTGAATTAAAACAACGGATGCATCATACCGCAGTTATTATTCATGAAATACTGTCAGGAAGTTATGCTAATAAAATTGCGACGCTCAAGTTCATTGCACCATATGTAGATGATGGCTTTTTAGGAATTTTGTTTCCTGACTTTGTTCAAACCTATGGTTTAGATGAAGTCAATCAAGCGATTTCAATAGATGCATTAGAACATTTTACTCAATATTCAAGTGCTGAATTTGCCGTTAGACCATTCATCGTAAAATATACGGACAAGATGATGGCTAAAATGATCGAGTGGGCAACACACGAGAATCATCACGTCAGAAGATTAGCCAGCGAAGGTTGCAGACCAAGATTACCTTGGGCAATGGCATTGTCTCCTTTCAAAAAAGATCCAAGTTTAATATTACCTATTCTTGAAATATTAAAAAATGACGACTCGGAATATGTTCGTCGAAGCGTAGCAAATAACCTCAATGATATTTCAAAAGACCATCCTGGCTTAGTTTTAAAAATCGCTACTCGTTGGTTAGGTGAGTCAAAAGAAGTGGATTCGGTCGTTAAACATGCTTGCAGAACCTTACTCAAACAAGGTAATGCACAAGCTATGAATTTATTTGGTTTTGCTGCACCTGATGATATTCAAATCACCAACTTACAAATTAAAAATAGTTCAATAGCGATTGGTTCTGATACTCATTTTTCGTTTATAGTCACTAATCCTACAAATACTTACACTAAACTTCGATTAGAGTACGGTGTTTATTATATGAAATCGAATGGTAAACAGAATCGTAAAGTGTTTAAGATTAGCGAAAAAGAATACAAAGCAAACTCTAGTGAAACCATTAGAAAAAAGCAATATTTTAAAAATTTAACTACACGAAAACATTATACTGGAGAACATAAATTAAGTATTATAATCAATGGAGTAGAGAAAAAAATAATTTTATTCCATTTAATATCATCTAAAAAGTAAAAATACCTACTATTATGTTACTATATATCTAAAAAAAAGAGATACTACAATGTAATTTATTGTCTATAATACAAGCTAAAAGCACAAAAAATAACTTTTCTCTACACAGAAACTATATTTAAACCTAAAAAATCATGTCACATTTCCAATTCATATACTAATTATAAATATGCAAAAAGAACTATAATTGTTCAAGTTAATAGCACATTAATAGTTTTTAACGCTTAAAAAGCAATTAAAAAAACATTTTTCCTTAGAAAATCCGTGAATAACAATACTTGGAGTGATTTGTGTAGTTTTTTCTCTATGTGTTTTATTGCCTTAAAATAGTCATATTTCCATCAAATAAAATTGAACCATTTTAATATTTGTCAAATTATTAATATTTTGCAAGGTAAGGTATAAAAAACAAGCTAAAAATAATTGAGTAGCAAAACTTCAATTCTTCTACTCATATAAGAGATACAAGTAATAAGTTATTAT
>CAZMEH010000137.1:0-2002 GCA_964564885.1 uncultured Saprospiraceae bacterium
CGATTAGAAAACTTCTACCCACTGATTCCATTTCTTCTACACTCGGACCTATTTGATAGTCATAGTATAATGGAAATGTTGTATTCTGAACCTTAAAATTAGTATTAATACCAGCTCCAACATAAAACCATTTTGTTGGATGATAGTTCAAATGGTAAGGAATTAAAAGATGAATGACCTGATCTAAATGCTGAGGTGCTGCAACTTCATTGTGATATTCACTATAAAAAGTATGAAAAGCAACGCCAATACCTGTTCTCCATGAAAACTTTTCATTTTCATATTTTACATAAGATAATTCAATATCAGAAACAGTTGGTCGCACTTGTAGTGCATTGTTTTCAGTATTCTCTAAAAAGCCTTTTGCCATAGATATAGAAATACCTAGGTTACGCTCTTGACCGAAGACAAAAATAGTCGCTGAAACAAAGATGGTAGTTAAAATAATTCTTCTCATAATAAACAGGCATTTGAAGTGATTTGGCAAACAGTTAAGTTTTAATGAACTTGTTTAAAAACTTAAAATCACTAGTAGTGAACTTTTGTTTAATTCTTTTCATTTTCATTATTCACAAATGTATCTACTCCTTCTTTTACTTGTGTAAAAAGAGTGTAAGCCACAATATAGATTGTGAATATTCAATAAATTTTTAGTCTTAGAACGCTAAAGAATTAGGTAAGTACCGTTTAAACAATAAAATGGATTTAGTCTTTAAACGGTACCATGAAGGTTTGTCAATACAGGAAGTAAATCTTCATAAACCATGCCTTAAAAAGTGATAAGCATTTATAAATCAGTAAATTAAAAACCTAATTAGTTCATATATAAATATTTATAAATCGTAAAATTCAGACTTATAAATACTTGCTTCACATTTTTATTATTATAGGAAAGTTATTTTTCTGTTAAAAATTCTTTAACTAAATTTTCATATCGCTCCTTATGGTGAATATACATCCTCACATGTGTAAATTCAGCGTTGGATGGATTGTCAAAATAAACCGCTTTTATGTTTTTTGACTTTAGAATATCCAACTCTTCTTTCAAAAACATAGCTGGCGTAGCAAGATCATTTTCACTTTGTAACATCAAGATTGGCTGCTTCACGTCTTTTAATAGTACAGAAAATCGCATTTTGTCAAATACTTCTTCGCCGTTTGGTAAACGTATTTCATTGGAAAGGTTTTCTAAAATATCTTCTACCATAAAATCGTACGCACCCATTTTTTTACTAGCTAACTCTATTACACTAGGCACATTTGAAAGTGGGCTGTCAAATATCATTTTTTGGATCTCTATATTTTTAGATGCTGTTTTCTCCTGTAAGTCACTTCTCCACATGAAATCAGCCGTTGCCACTGCGCCCATTGAAAATGAATAAAGTATAAAGTCTTTTGTTCCATATTTTTCATTAACGATCAAAAGAGAAGCAGTGAGGTCTTCTGCGAACTTGTTTCCAAGCTGTGTCGGAGCAGACGAAGCATTTCCAGAGTTTCGGTAATCAGGCATAAAGAAATTGTACTTTTTGTCTAATCCTAGATCCTTGAACATTTTAACAAACTTCATAGTTTTCAATCGGTTAGAAGTCCGACCATGACTTATAATAACGCATGGAGCGGTATCTGAAACCGCAGAATGAACGTACCAACCTTCTAGTTTTATCTCTTCGTCATAAACGGAATTGAATGAAATCGTTTCAACACTATCATATCCATAGTCCGATGGACTTCTTTCATCACCTATGTAATAATGTTCATTTTTCATTATCGAATCAGATAAAACCCGTTCAAAGGTCATCTTTTCATAAGCTAAAATATCGTGTGCTGCTTTTTTTGTCATCATAGGCAAGCCTACGAAATAAACTAATCCTACGAGTACTACAATAATTATTAAGGTAACTTTCATCCACTTTTTCATAATTGGTTCATTTTAATTTGGTTAATTTTCAATGTTCAAACTAATCAATTCTTATCCTGAATAAAAAATTTATTAACTTTTCAT
>CAZMEH010000138.1:0-7378 GCA_964564885.1 uncultured Saprospiraceae bacterium
GAACAATCAAAATATAGGCATAAAGTGTTCATTTGTTTATTTCTGACAGCCGTAGGCGATCTCACAGCGATACCGATAGTAATTGGCAGTTCTGACCTCTGACATCTAAAAATGTAAAGTAGTATGAAAACAACTACAGCAATCATTCAATTTTTGTCCTCAAAGTAGGTAACATCAATTTTACCCATTCTGTATATTGCTTGCCCGAAGGATGCAAACCATCACCAGCAACAAGCTCTGTATCATTCAAACCTTCTCTTGAAATAGGTGTAATATCAAAGTATTCAATACCAATATCATCTGTGATTTCCTTATTAATTGCGTTATATTCATCAATTTCTTCACTAATAGATGCAGATCCGCCGCCGAAAGATGTATAAGCATAATCAGGGATTGAAACGACGAAAACCTTGTTTATATCATTGCCTGCAAAAGTAAGTGCTCTAGTTAGTAGTTCTCTAAACTCAATCTTATAATCATCAATTGGATAATTTCGATATTGATTATTAACGCCAATAAGTAGTGACACGAAGTCAAAATTGTTATTCAAATTTGGTTCATCTTCAATAGCGGTAATGAGTTCGTCGGTTGACCAACCTGTTCTAGCTATAATTTTCACGGCTGCATCCTCCTCATTATTAGGAAATAAACTATCAATGATTTGAACAGGATAGCGCATATTGGTAGGAACGGATTTGCCGATGGTGTAAGAGTCGCCTAATGCTAAATAGGTAAAACCGAAGGTTTCATTGATGTTTTCTTCCGTAGGGTTTTCGATATTTGGAAGAAGGTCATCAGTACGAGAGCAACTTGTTTGTATTATTAATAGTATAAATGCAGCAAAAAGGAATTTAATTTTCATAATTGTTGATTATAAGATGATTATTGTTGTTCATAAATATATACGTCAATATTGATGAGGCAAGATTTAATACACTCCATTTGTAATCAATAAAATGACTATTATTTAGTTTTTTATTTTCAAAAACTAGTTATTCAGCATAAATAATATGTTCAACATCTAACTGATTGTCAATTAAATACGCATTAAAATTAAACCACTGTTTACATTTGTCCAATATCCAAGCATCAGCGGTAACGACCACGTTTTCAGAAACAGCGAGAACGGTATCGGGATTATGTACTAGTTCAACTTCCCAAGGAAATTGATTTTTTTCCGCAATAGAATACAGCATTTGTTTTAATCGACCGCTATTAGAAACAGGCGAATCAAGTAGCCAAAGTACTTCTTTAACTTGTAATTCTTGTAAAATATTTCCAATCAATTCAATAGATTTTTCGGTTTGAATCACCCGTTTATAAGAACCGTGAACACTCGAAATATCTCGATAATTACCATCTAAACATTTGAAAAGGTATGCACCTGACAAAGCACTTTCTAGCAAAATCAATAAATTGAAACCATCAATTTCGATGATTTTACCTTTCAATTGATTAGCTGAAAGCGTTTTTAAATTGGATTGTTCTATGATATTTCTATTTCCAGATAACCGCATCAATGCTTTTTGCTGACGGCTATTTAGGCGATACCGACCGCCCACTAATTGCAATGCAGATTTTTCTCCATAGCCTTTTGTTAATAAATAGGAAAGGTCAAAAACGGCTTCTTTAATGATAGCTTGCCATTTTTCATTGAATAACTTATCATCATTTGGATGTTTACCACGATTGCGTTGAGGCATGAGAATTTCGTTTTAGAACAGAGACAAGAGAACAAGAAATTTATTCTTTTTGCTTCTGTATCCTGTTTCTTGAATTCTATAATACGAAAACTCAACAGTCAGAAGCAAGTTAAAAGTTCATCACAATTGATTTAAAAAATGATAAGCAACAATGCCCGAAGCAACGGTAACATTCATAGAGGTATTAATACCATTCATTGGAATATGAACAGAATTATCAACTATTTCCAAAATGTCTTTTACTACGCCAGTAATTTCTGCACCAATAATAATGCAAATTGGACGCTCGACTTGCAAATCTGTATAAGGAATACTTTTGCTAGTAATTTCTAAAGCGACGAGTTGATATTTTTCCTTTAATGCTATAATTGATTGTAAATCAGCAATTTTTTCAGCAGGAACATATTTTTGAGTAGAGCGAGCCGTTTTATTAATTCGCTTATCGGTTCGTTCAATACCGCAATTATAGAATAGGATTTTTTCAATATTTGCAGCATCCGCCAATCGAAATAATCCGCCAATATTTCTAGCATCCTGCAAACCTGCCAGCAAAAAAACAATTGGCTGACGGTTTTGGTTTATCAAGTCTAATCGTTCTTGAAAATCAGAACGTTCATCGTTGTGTGTTAACTGTCGATTCATAACCACAAATTTAAACAGCTTCAGTGATTTGGCAAGTTTTCTATCAAAACATTATTATTTTTATTCTGTTAATTTGTATTTAGAAGAGTAGAGTAGAGACGAAAAAATAGAGAAACGCTCAAAAGATTAGCGAAAAGATGATTCAAAGTCATTTGTTAACTTTGGAAATAACTTTAACTTCTCTTCTAAAAAGAACATTTATCAAAAAAAATAAAAACAAAATGGATATTTCAAATAATAATACAATAGAACATGCAACGTTAGGCGGCGGTTGCTTTTGGTGTACAGAAGCTATTTATGAACGAACAGAAGGAATTGTTTCCGTAGAATCTGGTTATTCTGGCGGACACGTAGAGAATCCAACTTATGAGCAAATTTGCGGAAAGCAAACAGGTCATGCGGAAGTTGTGCGTATTGCATTTGATACGAGCAAGATTTCTTATTCGGAAGTGTTAGAAATATTTTGGGCAACACATGATCCAACTACGTTAAACCGTCAAGGAAATGATGTTGGACCGCAATATCGTTCTATTATTTTCTATCACAATGACGAACAAAAAGCAATAGCAGCAGCTTCTTTGAAGAAAACAGATGCGTCTAATCAATGGTCTGACCCAATTGTTACTTTCATCGAATCGTTAGAAAACTACTATAAAGCGGAAGGTTATCACCAGGATTATTTTGAAAAGGATGGCGGAAGAAATCCGTATTGTGTCTATGTCGTGAAACCAAAAGTGGACAAATTTGAAAAGAATTTCAAGGCAAAATTGAAGAAAAACTAGTTATTGATTATCAGTTATTGGTTTTGAAGTACTTTTTTACACTACTATACATTTTAGGTTTAAAGGAGAATCATAAAGATATGTTTACTAAACTTTTAAGTTTAGTAAACATATCTTTATCTCGATTTTTTAAGAATGTATAGTAGTATGGTACTTTTTGTAATAAAACGAATAACTAAGAGCTAATCTTCATCAGCCACAGTTTTTAATTTGTAAGTTAAGACTTCAAAAGCATATCCGTAATCCGTTTTAACTATAACCTTAATAGTTCTAGGAGCACGCTTAGGACTTGTATATTTTAAGATAAAATATCCATCTTTATCTTTTTGCATATCAGTTGGCGAATCCGCACCTAGAGGAAGAATTTGAGCTTCAACCACTTCTTTGTCAAACTTAAATTTAAACTCAACAGTATTATTTTTAGGTGAAACCTTTATAAAACCATTTTTAGGTGTAAACTCAATCGTATCCAATAATTTTGCATTATTTTCAAACAACGGATAAGTTCCAAATTCTTCTTTCGTAATGGCTGGATAAGCGTGCTGATCTTTTACTTTCTCTGGAAAATGTGTCAAAATCATTTTTTCTGGACGAACCATAAAATACAGTTCATTATATGATTGGTTGTAATTTTCAAACTTCGCATCAGTGAAACCACTTCCTAATGTAGCATCAAAGAGATAAATTTCGCCATCAATTTTTGCCCAGTTCCAAGAATGATTTGAACCTCTAGGTTCCCGTCCAATCGCACGGTCATGGATTTTAGTTTTTCCAGAAATATAACCACCTTCAACATCACTCAAGTCTAACATACGAGCAAACAAGCGAGCATAATCTTCTGCATTACCTTTCTTTCTATTGAGTATTTTTCGGATTTCGACATCAATTTGTTCTTTGAATTTCTGTCCACAGTCAGCATCAGATTTACACTTTATTTTATCTCGTTTTGGCGGATTTTGTTGCTTTTTTAAATCAAGTTTAATATTATACGTTATCCAAATATAAATTGACCTAACTTTCTCAATATCAGTGTCGTATGGTTTAGTGACATTAAAAGTCATCTTACGAATACTTGGAATATTGTATTTTACTTTACGAACTTCCTGGTCAATTTTAGTGAAGTCAAAAGATTTGTCTATATCACGATTGAATTTCTGTTTGTGAATATAATCATAGTTGTAGCGTTTATCTGTCTCCGCTTTTTGTGCAAATGTTGCTGTACAAAAAAATATTAGTAGTAAAGGTAAAAGCAATGATTTCATACCTATTTTTGTTATAGTTAATGAATGAATTGTGATTGTAAACTGATTATTATATTCCTAACCCGTCCTAATCCAAAGTGTTTTTGTTTAATAATTTCTATAACGTTCAAAATAGCAAAAATGATTTATTTTATATATAATTTTTTATAAATTGTCGGGAAGAGATAAACTTTAATGTAGAATAGCGAGTTATTGCTACAAGTTGTGTAATAAAGGAAATTGAAGATTACACATTGAACATTAAAACCTATCTCATTTCATTCCAATTCTTCTCGTACAATTGTATCAAAAGCTGATTGTCCAGTTTATTAATAGGAGTAGAGCGTTTTTTGCGGTCTTCGCCAAACTGAAAAAGACTTGGCAACATTTCAGCACTCAAATAAGAACACTCAATTTTGTTTTTGGTTAATTGCTGTTCGATTTTTTGAATAATGCTATCCGCATGATGACTTGCCAAAGGTATTCGGCTAGTTTCGCTCAAAGACATATTAAAGCCCCATTCACCGAAAGACGGAACGTAAGTGTTGTAAGCCAAAGTCGTTTGAAAAACGGTGTCCATTGTATTGTGAATACACCAAAACGCATCAGGCGCAAAGTAAGGTGAAGTCGATTGAGAAACAACAACACCATCGGCTGCCAATCGTTTTTTGATTAAACTATAAAATTCTCGACTGTACAGTTTCCCTAAACTTTCGTTACTCGGGTCAGGTAAATCTATGATTATAACATTATAAAAATCAGATGAATTTTCAATGTATTTAAATGCGTCCGTATTGAAAATTTGAACCTTTTCATGATTCATCGCATTTTCATTGAGTTTGACAAATGCAGGATGATTTTTTGCTAAATCAGTGATAACTGGGTCAAGGTCAACGAGTTCTATTGAGCCAATATCATCGTATTTTAACAATTCTCGAACCGCCATTCCATCGCCGCCGCCTAATATCAAAACCTTATCATGAAATCCTGTCAAACTCATCGGAACGTGTACCAACGGCTCATGATAGCGATATTCATCCCTTGACGAAAATTGTAAATTACCATTAATAAACAAACGCATATCCTTGTTCCAGCGAGTTACAACGATATTTTGATACTTTGTTTGTCGAGACAACATCACGTCATCACGATAAAGAAACGTTTCGTAATAAGCGTTGATTTGAAAGGAATAGATGAAACCGACTATCAAAATTATACCAATAGCAGCTTCGGCAATGATGAATTGTTTGAATTTTTTAAGCTCACTTTTGAATAAGTAAGTGTTCAAAACAGCAACGATTAAATTCAGTAAACCAATAGCAAAAGCCGTTCGCATATTTCCAAAAACAGGCAAAAGCAGCAAAGGAAAAGCCACAGAAGCAATCAACGCTCCTAGATAATCAAAAGATAAAACATTTGCAATCGCATCTTTTAAACTATCATATTTTCCAATAATTCTAGTCAAAATAGGTATTTCAATACCAATCATTGCACCTAGAATAGCAATCAAGACAAAGGCGACGCCATAGAAATAAGGCGTTAGCGAAAAGGCAAAATATAGTAGAAATGCAGAAAACCCACCGACGAAACTTAGCACCAATTCAAAACGAACAAACCAAACTGGTAAGTCATCTTTAATGAATTTAGAAGCATAAGAACCGATTCCCATAAACGACAAAAACAATCCAATAACTATTGAAAAGTGTAAGATACTACTGCCTTGAAAATAGCTCGTTATTGTGCTAATGAGCAATTCGTAAAGAATACCGCATATCGCAATAATAAAAACGGAGGCAAGTAGAGTTGATACTTTTTTGTTCATGAAAATTAATTGTTTTGTTGTTTGTTTATGTTGTAATGATAGTCGCAGTTTTCATTGCGACCGAATAAATACTATTAAAAACTATATTATTTCTCTTCTATTATTTCTCTTATTTTATTCTTTAGCTGTTCTATTTTAGGAAGATAAAGTTGATATTTTGATACAATCAATTTTGAACTATCATTCAACATGGCATATTCTACCATAATATCATCTTTTTCCTCAGAAAGTATAAGTCCTATTGGCTCATTATCCGCTTCTTCGTTGATTTCTTTTGTGTAATATCCTAAATATAATTTCATTTGTCCAATATGCTCATGAGCTACCTCGCCAATTTTTAAATCAATAAGAACATAACATTTTAGTTTAACATGATAGAATACTAAATCAACGAAATAATGCCGATTGTTTAAAGTTATTCGCTGCTGTCTTCCCATAAAGGCAAAACCTTTTCCTAGTTCTAATAGAAATTGTTGTAAATTATCAATTATTGCTCGTTCTAGTTCACTTTCTGAATATTGATAGTTTTCTGGAAAATTTAAAAACTCAAAGACATATGGGTTTTTTATTAAATCATCCTCTGAATTCACTATTTGCCCTTCTTTAGCCAATCGTAAAATTTCATCTTTATCTTTTCCAATAGCTAGTCTATGAAAAAGTCCTGATTGTTTTTGTCTTTTAAGTTCTCTAACTGTCCAATCTTCTGAGGCTGCCTGCTTTTCATAAAACGTTCTTGCTAAATCATCATCTACCTTTAGAAGTTCATAGTAATGTGACCAACTCAATTTGTGTGACAGTGTCTCACAAATTGGATATTTTCGATATAGCAATCTCATATAATTTAGATTACTTCTACTAAAACCTCTTCCATATTGTAAGGACAAATCTTTTGATAGGTTTACTAATAAGGCTTTACCATATTCCGCTTTTAACTTTCCTTCTTGTTCAAATTCAATGATATACTTTCCAATTTCCCAATAAGCTATGAGTATTTTGATATGTACAGCAGAGATAGCTTCTCTTTTTGCTTGTTGATATGAATGACCAATTTTATCAATTAACTCTTGATATTCTATATTCTTGGATAGTTTACTCATAAATTTATTTCTACTTATTTGTACATTACAAATGTATCAAATTTGAAACGTTTAATATATTCTATTTCAATACAGCGTTTTTCATATCAAA
>CAZMEH010000139.1:0-1686 GCA_964564885.1 uncultured Saprospiraceae bacterium
TTGATGTTAAATTTGAGGCTCAAATAGAAGACGATTATAAAGTAATGCCCTTATTATTTATCATTCTTTTGGAAAATGCATTTAAGCACGGTGTAGAACGTTTGAGAGATAATTCTTATGTAACGGTCAATATGACTACATTTAATGATAAAATTCAATTTGCTATAGAAAATAATTTCGATAGTTCAGCAACTGCTCAAGAGGCTGGAATTGGATTAAAAAACCTAAAAAGAAGGTTAGCATTGGTTTATCCGAATAAACATAAATTGTCATTTTCGACAATGAATAATAGATATAAAGTACAATTAACTTTAAATAAATTATGATTAGATATTTAATAATTGATGACGAATATATAGCACATGATATTATTAAGGGCTATTGTGATTTATTGCCAAATATGCAATTAATAAAAAATTGCTATGATGGCTTAGAAGCATTTGAATGTTTAAATGAAAATGAAATTGATTTGATTTTTTTGGACTTAAATATGCCAAAATTAAAAGGTTTTGAGCTGCTAAAAACATTAAAAAACTCACCTAAAGTAATTGTAACGACAGCTTATAAAGAATTTGCACTTGAAGGTTATGAACTCAATATTTCAGATTACCTATTAAAACCATTTGGCTTTGAACGGTTTTTGAAAGCAATTAATAAAACGTTCTCTTCACCTGTAACTCAATCTCCCGTGCCCTCTCAAAGTGATGCTATCTCGAAGCGTATTTTCTTAAAGAGCAATAAAAAATATACACAGGTAGAAACGGACACCATTTTATTTATAGAAGCCTCCGGAAATTATACTAAAGTAATAGCGATACTTGAAACAATTACTGTTCGAGAAAAAATATCAACGGTGTTAGAGTTATTACCCAAAGAAGACTTTTTACAAGTTCATAAATCATTTGCAGTTGCGCCCAAACATATCAAAAGTATTGAAGGAAACATGATATTTATTGCTGACCATATTGTTCCTATTGGGAAGTTTTTCAAAACAAATGTTGTTCAACTATTGAAGTAAGGAACGATAAAAGAATATTTACCTTAAAAGTCTTCAATCATAAAAATAGATATGATGATATATTTAGGTGATTGAAAAAGAGATCTGAATCCAACCTTTGAGCTGAACGGCACACTTTAAACTATCAATACCCATAGCACCGAATCCTAGTTGTCAAGTTTGTGAAATAGAAAAACGTTATCCGAGTGATTATACTCCGATAACGTTCCATGGAACATCCCGATTTCTTCGGAACACTGACTGCATGCTCGGTACGGCAGTACCACCTACAGCCTTATTTATTGGTATCAGTTTTCTTTTTTATTTTCCAATCCTTCTAAAATTAGTTCAGCAAAACTATTCATATCTTCATCTTTTTGCCTTGCTAAATTTATAAATATTTCTCTGTCTTTCAGAAGTTTTGATTTCATTTTTTTCAAAAGCTGTCTATATTCTTCATCTTTTGTTTTATGATTTGAACAACAAGTGAATCCGTGAAAAATATCTAATAATTCGACCTTTAATTTGTCATCACATTCAATTAACCTGTTTCTGATGATTTCATAAGACAATAATGAAGCTGTCACCATAATTGGTGCGCTGCATCCATTGTAATTTTTTTATCTGTGTAATAAATGTTTCTTAAATAATTTGGAATTGTTTTTTCGGCATTACCATATGGCATTTTC
>CAZMEH010000140.1:0-2627 GCA_964564885.1 uncultured Saprospiraceae bacterium
TTTTTTAATCTGAGAATAGAAGGTGTTTTGACAATGAATGAAATGAAGATCCTGTCATCGGACTTCTCAACAAATCAGGCAAAAATATTTTCATGTCCAGAATTCCGAACAAAGAAACACGAAGTACCCATATCTAAGCTCATTTTGCGATAGGTTTCAAAATCGCTGTCTGTGAACATTCCAAAAATATTTAAATCAGCAATTGGAGCTTCTACCAATACTGCTTGAAAATCACCAGACATGACAACGGTTTCTACAATCGGCAAACGAGCCAAATTGATGAGTTCCTGTAAGAAGGTTTTAGCGATAGCTTCCTCTGATTCGTTTTCAATGACGGTGATTAAACGGATTTTAGCATTCCAGTTTTTTGATAATTTATACGCTGTTAATAATGCTAAATTTGGATTGTATCTATCATCATTAATATCCCATTCAGGACTACGACTTTTTAACCAAACATTGATAATTTGTTGTTGCCCGAGCATGGCCACAGGATGCGGCATATATAAAATAACACCCAATCCAAGGCGAGTCGCTTCTCTAATCACTAATGGATAATCCGCAATCGCACTTTCTTTTTCTAGCATATTCAAGAAAATAATATTCGGACGGAAAAATGCGCCCGTTAATGCTTGATTGCCATAATTTACACCATCTGAGAATTTGGAAGTACGCATAATGATAGTCGAAGAGAATACTTCGGCTTGTTTGAATGAGTTGGAAATGTATTCTAATTTGTCTTTTTCTTTATTATTTCCTTCTTCGCCTATGCCCATTAAAACGGCAGAACCTCTAGGAAAGGCAATGTCTTTTATAATAGAAAATGAACCTTGAACGGTTGCTGCATTCGTAGCAGGAACTAATAAATTGGGTTTCCAAGAACGTTCCTGTTTATGCGAATCTTCTGCGGTGCGTTTCGCTGCCCACTCTGCAAATGAAGTAAATAAACCACTTCGGACATCTTCAAATTTGGTCTCCAACTTTCTACGACTTAATATATTATAAACGAAAAGCATTAAAGCCCAAGACACTAAACTCATCGTCGGATTGATGATGAACATCGCAAATAAACTACCAATTAAACCAATCCAAGGAATGGATTTATGAACCATGAAAATAGGTCGAAAGCTAATCAAACCCAATCGTTGCTCAATGATTACCACAACATTTAACATTGCATAAGTAATTAAGAAAAACATCGTTACCAAAGTAGCAATGGCATTCAAATCACGTAAAAGCATGGTAACAAAAATCAAAACACCAGTGACCAATAGGGCATTTCGAGGTTGACCAGATTTGTCTTGAAATTCCAACCATTCGCCTTTTGGAATCACTCGATGCTGTCCCATTGCGAATAAAATACGAGAAGAACCAATAATAGAAGCTAGTGCAGAGGAGAAAGTAGCACCTAAAACGCCAGCGAGAACCAAAGGCGGAAAGAATGATTTTTCAATGATAATGTTATAATTACTGACTAATTCGTTTTCAGTAGCAGAACGGCTAATCCAAAATGCTAATAAAACATAAACGACGAAGCTAATACCGATTGCCCAAAGTGTGCCTGATGGAATACTTTTTCTTGGATCTTTTAATTCGCCAGACATATTTGCACCTGCCATAATACCAGTGGACGCAGGAAAAAATACGGCAAACACTACCCAAAAGCCTTCGTTTGAACTACCTCCTATGTCCGAAAAATTGCCCCATTTCAAAGCATCTTCCACTGGAATAGTCATTGAACCTTGCGTTGCAGCGAGCACAATAGATATTAAGGAAAGAAAAATAATAACCATCACTACATATTGCGTCTTAATGGCTAAATCTGCGCTAATGTAAGCAATACCATATAATACTACAAAAACCAATATGTCAACCAAAAACGCTGGATGATCTGGAAAAATCATCAACCAGCCTTCTCGAAAACCGAAAATATACATCGTCACCGCTAGACCTTGTGAAACATATCTTGGAATACCTAAACTTCCACCAACTTCTAAACCTAATGCTTGTGAAATAATAGCATATGCTCCGCCTGCACCTAATTTGATATTAGTCGTGATAGCAGACATAGAAAGTGCTGTGGTCAATGTAATACCATAGGAAATTATAATAATGGCTAGCGCACCTAATAATCCCGCATTTCCAACAACCCATCCAAGTCGTAAATACATAATTACACCAAGAATAGTGAGTAGGGTAGGAGTGAAAACACCACCAAAAGTTCCGAATTTCTTCATTTTGCTTATTTGAAAATATGACTGTATTGTTGAGAGTAGGTTACAAAAAAGTAGAAAGGTTTAAACTATTGTTTCAACAATCTAACGACTATCAAAATAAGTAATATTATTTTAAATATGCACGAACAATCAAAATAAAACTAAACTTAATTTCATGTTTTTATTATTATCATCTTTTTTGAAAAAAAGCACCTAATTGGTAGTGGTAAGCAAAAAATCTATAAATGATGTAGTGTTGATGTAGCATTAAAAATACTTTCTCAATCCTGTAGCAATAGAGATGTAGGTATATTTTTTGCGAATTAATAGCGTTGTCCTATTTTTACAATATTACACCTAATAAGTAAATAAACTATTCTTTTGCATTTTTATATTATTAAAGAATTTTAT
>CAZMEH010000141.1:0-4326 GCA_964564885.1 uncultured Saprospiraceae bacterium
ATCTCCTCCCATTTTTTATTTTTTTAAAAAGATATGAATCAGCAAAATAAGGAATTGTATTATATTTTTACTCTTACACCGAAATAAAAATTTCGTCCATCGGCAGGAATGATGCCTGGACCTGGATAAGCGGCAGCACGACGAGTAAAATAGAACGCATTCGTTAAGTTATTAATACCAGCTGAAAAACCAAAACGTTTGAGTTCGTAACTTAGTGAAATGTCTTGAATGCTGTATGCTGGAATGAGTCCTCTGGTGGCGTCAACGACAGATTTTGCATTTGTTGCATCTGAGAAATGTGTTGCAGTGTAAGCAAATTGATACGCTATTTTTAGGTTTCTCCAACGTGCATTGATACCTGTTTTGATGCTAAAAGGTGGAATTGATTCTACTTCGTTGCCAATAAAATCCGAACGGCCAGAAGTATATCGACCATGTAAAGCACTTAGATTTGTAAACCAACTGAGGCTCCAGTCTTTTCTTTCTTTCTTTAAGAGTTTTAAAACATCTGCTTCGATATAGGTTTCTAAACCAATAATTCTAGCATTGCCAATATTAGTACGAAAGGCAACCGCCTTGTCTCCAAATGCTGGATCTTGAATAATAATTTCTCCAACGCCAATGCGATTTTGATAATTCAAAAAGAATAAGCTGGCATCAAAACGAACGGCATTATTTAAAATTTTTCCACGAAAACCTAAGTCAAGATTATAACCTTGTTCGTCTTGCAGCAACGAATCTACAATCAAATTAGGATTGACAATGGCTAAATCATTAAAATTAATCGAGCGATAATTTTGAGAAAAATTACCGTAAACTTCTAAAGTTTCTGAAATTTTATGTCCAATACCAAGTCCTGCTAATAAAAAAGAACGACCATTTTCTTTTGCATCTTGAAACGTCTGTTCAAAAATGACTTGCCCGCCAGAAAATACTCGTTCCTTGTAATAGCCTTTGGAAGCGGTGCGAATATACTCAAACCGAATGCCCGGTGTAACCGTCCATTTGTCATTAATATTGAATAGATTTTCTACAAAGGCCGAAGTATTTTGACTTGGAAATTCATAATCAGAACGTTCTAGATTATTTGGATTGAGGAAGGTGAAGTTTGCATCGCTACCATCGTCTGCATTACCTTGTTGACTTGTCGTAAAACCTTGATAATATCTTGTACCAACTAAAAAAGTCATGTACTGATCCTGAATCTTATAACGATGAATCAAGCGGGTTTCGTTACCAAAATTATTATAAGTTCCTTTGATTAAATCACGTTCTCTCAATGGATCTGGACGATTGATTGCACCGAGTTCGCCGAGTGCTTCACGCATGGCAGACAAAACAAAAGTACGACTGTTCAACTTCGTTTTTTCTGAAATTTTATAATCCATATTGAGCGCTGCCAAATTCCAATTGACATTAAACCAATTTCTTGCTCGCTTAGATTGACGAGGATTTTGGGCAAATTCAAAGTCTTGTAAACCACCTGATTGCTGCGCCAAATAGTTCATATGCGTATATTCTACGCCTATTGAAAATTTCTCATTAAAGTCTTTAGAAACACTAAAATAACCTGTTTTTTGGTCAAATTGTGAATTTTCTCGCCAGCCATCGCCACCTTTATATTGAAGAAAACCATAATAATTCCAGCCGTTTTTGCTTCCGCCAACGCTGTTGAATGTATTGATTAAACCAAATGAACCAACGGTATTTTCAGAAACAAACTCAAAAGGTTTGTCTGCGCCTTTTTTGAATACAAAATTCAATAATCCGCCAAACTGCGGCCCATATTGCAAAGAAGCGGCACCTCGAATAATCTCAATGCGTTCGAGTGCTTGCGTCGGCGGCGTGTAATAACTTTCTGGATAACCTAAAGCATCTGCGCTGATATCGTAGCCATTTTGACGAGTATTAAAATTAGAACTTCGATTTGGGTCAAGACCTCTTGCGCCAATGCTGAGCTGTAAACCTGCGCCATCACTTTCCCAAATATTCAAACCCGCAATGCCTTTGAAAACTTGTCGAGCGTTATTTGTGGCAAGGTTAGCAACAAGGTTTTTGAGTTGTATCACTTCGCTTTTCCTGTCTGCATTAATAGCAAAACCTTCGACATTTTTTAAACGTGTCAAACCAAGATTAGCGTCACTGTTTGCATTGACTTCTAGGGTATTTAAATTAATTTCTAATTCACTTAGTTGAACATCTAATTGAGCGGTTTCATTTTTTTTGAGGATGACGGTTTTGTAAATCGTGTTGAGGTTAATGGAAAAGAAAGATAAATTATATGAACCTGCTTCTAATTTGGCAAATTTAAATTTTCCATCTTTGGTTGTCGTTTGAAATATGCCATTATTGAGTTGAATAGAAACCTCTTCAAGGGGCTGATTGCTCTTTTCATTGCGAACCACTCCTTCAATTATACCATTTTGTGCCAACCCTGTTTGTATTGAAAATAAACAGATTACTAAAACTATAATTGTTTTAGTAAAACATAGGCAGAATTGATTTTTTACGATTTCCATTTACTTCTTTTTAATGTATCTTGTCTTTCAACACAAGATAACTTACTTAGATTAAGTCTTAATAAGAATTACGCTGCAAATATAGGTATTTAGATTAAATCTTAATAAGAAACTTGTGTTAATTGTACTCTTGACTTTAGTTGATTAGGTGTTGCGAAGTTTTTTTTATAAAAAAATTAGAGTGTGAAATATTTTCATTGCTAATTTTTTGCAACGCCTAGTCGACCAAAGTTGACGGTACATTAAAAAAGTCAATGCTTTAAATACTGCTATGCTTTTAACAGTCGTTTTGAATAGAAACTTACTGAATGCTTGCATTTTAGTTGTCATTGATGTCAATTTGAAGATAAGTAAGTCGATATTGCCTTCAATCTTCACTTAACTATATTTATATAAAATAGTATTTTACTATTTTTGGGAAAAGTTTATCAAAGTATCGAAGACCTTCGAGGCATCCGATACCTAAAATCTAATCACTTCATGTCAGTAGAAGTCAAGAATTTAACTAAAATATACGGAGCGCAACGAGCGGTCAACGACATTTCCTTTACCGCAAAGAAGGGTGAAGTCTTAGGATTTCTTGGACCAAACGGTGCTGGAAAGACAACGACGATGAAGATCATCACTTGTTTCATTCCTCAAACGGAAGGTGACGTAACGGTGAGCGGCTATGATGTGGTGGACAATCCGATCGAAGTTCGCAGACATATTGGCTATTTGCCAGAACATAATCCGCTTTACAAGGATATGTATGTGAAAGAGTATTTATCATTTATTGCAGGAATGCATAAAATCACAAACAAGCGTCAGCGAGTAAGTGAAATGATAGATATGACTGGTCTCGGGCAAGAGCAAAATAAATTGATTGGTGCATTGTCGAAAGGTTATCGTCAGCGTGTCGGATTGGCTCAGGCGATGCTGCACAATCCTGACGTTTTGATTTTGGATGAGCCAACTTCTGGACTTGATCCAAATCAATTGGTTGAAATCCGTGGCTTGATTAAGCAAATCGGACAAGAGAAAACCGTGATTTTCTCCACACATATTATGCAAGAAGTGCAAGCTTTGTGTGATAGAGTCGTCATAATAAATAAAGGTAATTTAGTTGCAAACGATAATATTGAGACTTTGACGAGTCGGGTGACTGGCGAAAGGATTGTAACGATTGAATTTGTTGAGCATGCTAGCAAAAGCAGCTTAAACAAAATAAAGGGCGTTACTCGGGTGGAAAAGGTATCTGAGAACAAATGGAAATTAGCTTCAGATTTAAAAACAGATATTCGACCTGCGGCATTTCATTTTGCAGTTGCTGAAAAGTTGACTTTAATAGAAATGAATCAAGAAACGGTTAGTATTGAAAATATATTCCAACAGTTGACGACGTAAATTGGAACGTTGGAGAAATGGAATATTGGAACGATGCTTTGCTAATATCCTGTGAGAATTAACTAATCGTCAATATTAAAAATCCAAATGATTTTAAAACAAAAAAAATCTAGTTTATGATAAATAAGTTATTGACAATTATATCATTTTTAATGATTGGTTATGGAACTACAAATGCACAGAAAGTAAAGTTAACGAACGATTTTGAGTTTAAAAATGGTCTTTACCTTAGCTTTGAATCATTTAAAAATAATACACCAGATCTTACCTGGGAGGAAGTAAAATATGATGCGTTTTCAAATCAAGAAAAAAGGTCTATTCAGTTTAAATATTTAAACAGAGTGGACACAAACAATAAACTGAAAAGTATTCCTTTGGATACGATTTGGGGCTTTTGTGCGGAAGGTGTACCATATATAAG
>CAZMEH010000142.1:0-1717 GCA_964564885.1 uncultured Saprospiraceae bacterium
TACACTGTAGTAAAAATAATATATTTTAATACATTAAACAAAAGGTGTTAACACCTATTAGATGTTCCTTAAAGAGTCTTAACATTTATTTAAGACTTTATTACAATATTCAGGTGATAATTAGGTGCGATGAGAATTCTTGACATTTTATTATTGATTTAAATATTTAAAACAAATAATTGCAAAACAAACATACCATTTCACAAAACCTAGTTAAATGTATTAATTGTTTTGATATATAATTGTGAAACACTTATTGCATAAATCTTATTAAATAGTTTCCTAGTAGATATAATCGCCTTTGTTCAGTATTGCTTAAAAGCAAAGAAAGACTTTCATCTGATTAAGTTTCGGTTGAAAGCCTTTCAAAAAATTATATTGATTTTGTTGTTTTAATAAAAAGCCTCAACCAAACAAGTATCTCCATCAGGACAGCAATATTCACCAGATATGTTGGAGTTATAATAGTCTTTTTTTATATACCAATTTATTGATTTACATTCTTGAGTAAACCTACGTGTGATAACAGTTGTATCGACATTCATTCCTTGCAACTTTAACCAAGGCTCATCAGTCGGATTAAATTCAAGCATATCATTCTCATCAAATGGATTAATATTCTTAAAATGCAATTTAAAATATGCCGTAGGTCGAAGCCTAAAAGTCATATCCTGACCAAACTCCCTATATATTTTCACACCCATTGGAGATTGTGCATAATCATACTCATTTCCATCAACATTAATACGCCCATAAGTTGTTAAATATGAAACAGTTGTTACCATTGCAGGTAATCCAACACCATAATTCCATCCTGCATATAGTACGCTTCCATCTTCCACTATAAATTTATAATAACCATTTTCATCCGTTTTCGTCTCTTGTTCGATAGTGTTATTATAATCTTCCCAACCTGTTCTTACTAAAAAAGTAGTTACGCCTTCTAGTGGCAATTCTGTTTTGTCATCAAGTACGTAGCCTTCAAGAATAGCAGGTTCTAGATTGGTATTATTGCAATTATTAAAAATTAAGATACTCAATAGCAGAATTAAGAATATACTTTTATTTGTTTTCATGATTTATGCTGTTTTATGGTTATAAAAGTGTTGGTTCTTCTCAAACCTTAGTTCAACTTACAATACTAAATTAATCAATTTTATCGACTAATAAAACATGTTTCGTTTCCAAAACCTTCAACTTTCCTTTATCATTTTCATACAACAATGTAATAAAATAAATACCTGTTGACAATTCTATAGCGTTTTGATTTTCACCATTCCAAACAAACTCATTAACAATATTCAATTTATTAAAAACCAGTTGAACAACTGAACTATAAATCCTAATAGTTGACATTTCATAAGGATGTTGAATAGTTACAGATTCTGAAAATGGATTTGGAAAGTAGCATTTTTATCACAATAGGTGGGTTTATAACAACAAAAGTATCTTAATTCATACTACTGTACAAAATGAAAAAAAATGAACCTGTCTCCCGACAAAGGCAGGCACGGAGACACAAAGACACAGAGTTAACTAATTGATTTTCAATACTAATTTTCTCTGTGCCTCTGTACATTTGTGTCTCTATGTTTTAAATTGCAGAATGTATAGTAGTATGATCTTAATTATGAACTTGTTTAAGAACTCGTACTAAAATTATTTATAAATTATTGACTTTCAATATATTAGTAGCGAATTTTTAAACAAGTTCTAT
>CAZMEH010000143.1:0-4692 GCA_964564885.1 uncultured Saprospiraceae bacterium
CTATTTACAACATTTGCGTATATAATTCTTTACAAGTTCCTTAAGCATTTTTTAAATAAAATTTATAGTTTAACTATTACAAAATAAATAAATGAAATCTGATAATCTTGTATTAAACGGAAAAGAAGTTGAAGACAACTACGGTAATGAAACTTCAGAAGTTTTCGGAGACAATCACATCGGAACATCATTAGATACGCCTTTGAAAGAAGATGCTTTTGAGCTTTCTGATGATGAGAAAATGGATAAGATCGAAAGCCATTTCCGTGAGATAATGGATGTTCTTGGTTTAGATTTAAAGGATGATAGCCTTAATGGAACACCGAGAAGAGTCGCAAAAATGTTTGTGAAGGAAATATTTAAAGGTTTAAATCCTGATAATATGCCTTCGCCAACGATGTTTGAAAATAAATTTGGTTACAATAGGATGTTAGTTGAAAAAGATATCAATATCTTTTCGACTTGTGAACACCACTTTTTGCCAATTTATGGAAAAGCGCACATTGCTTATATCTCTAGTGGTCAAGTGATTGGCTTATCAAAACTAAACCGTATCGCTCAGTTTTATTCAAAGCGTCCGCAGGTTCAAGAGCGTTTGACTATTCAAATTGCTAATGAACTTAGAAAAATGCTCAAAACGGATGATGTAGCGGTTTATATCGATGCAAAACACATGTGTGTGCATTCGAGAGGTGTAGAAGATACAAATAGTAGTACGGTTACTTCTGAATTTTCTGGTAAGTTCTTGGAAAAGGCTTATCAAGATGAATTTTTTGCAGCTATACGATAATAGCCGATAGACGGCTCACGGCTCACTTCTCACGGCTAACGGCAAAACAGTTTGCTGATTTATTATTTTAGGAAGGATTTTAAAAGAAACATTCATGGAAACACTTTTTAAGAAAAATGTACTTATCGTTGGTGGAACGGGTGGAATCGGTCAAGAAGTTGCTCGATTAATCAAAGGAAGTAGCGGAAATGTATTTGTTACTAGTCAAAATCAAGCTAAACTAGATACTTTAGTGAATGATTTGGATATTCCTGCTTCCAATGCTTTTGTAATGGACATTACGAAGCCTGGCGAGGTAGAAAAAGTAGCAGAAAATATTCACGGTCAACTAGGAAAAGGACTGGATATTATTATTAATGCGGCTGGTATTGGAATTATCAAACCATTGGAAAAAATGTCTTACGATGATTTTGACAAGTCAATTGATATTAATTTGAAAGGTACTTTTTATCTGTTCAAATCATTTTTACCAGCAATGAAAGAGGTGAAGCAAGGTTTAGTTATCAATATTCCTGGTGTACTTGGTAAGACGCCGATGAGTGGCGCAAGCGCTTATTCTGCTTCAAAATACGGTGTAAACGGTTTAACGAAATCTATTAGAGAAGAGTTAAAAAGAACTAATATTCGTATCACTAATCTTTATCTAGGCGGAGTCGATACGCCGTTTTGGGATGAAATTGATATACGGGTTCAAAAGAATAAATTCATTCAAGCTAAAGAAGCTGCAAAGGCAATTTGGTTTTTATGTCAGCAACCTCGTTCTGGCGTAGTGTCTGAAATGGTTATTCAACCGTTCAATCATCAAGCTATTTAGATTTTAGCATGAGAAGTCTTTCAAAACTTCGATGATTAAAAAAGGTATTAGGTAAGATTAAATTCGCCTAATACCTTTTTTTTTATCAAAAAAAGATGAACTTCGCCTTTAGAAATTTCAATCAAATAAAAGATTATAAAATGAGTCAAACTAGAACAGAATCATTTCAACTAAATACGATAGAAGAAGCAATTGAAGATATTAAAAATGGAAAAGTGGTCATTGTCGTTGATGATGAGGACAGAGAGAATGAAGGTGATTTCATTTGTGCGTCTGATTGTATCACGCCTGAGATTATCAATTTCATGTCTAGACATGGTCGTGGCTTGATTTGTACTTCCATTACGAAAGCAAGGGCGCAGGAATTGAACTTGCCATTAATGGTTCGCAATAATACAGAGATTTACGAAACAGCCTTTACAGTTTCTGTTGATTATGTCACCGACGACTTAGCACTAAGCGGTATTTCTGCAAAAGGAAGAGCAGCAACGGTTAAAGGTTTGGTTGACCCAAACGCAAAACCAGCTGATTTTACAAAACCTGGGCATACCATGCCTTTGATTGCAAAAGAAGGCGGCGTGCTTCGTAGAACAGGACATACCGAGGCTTCTGCTGATTTGGCTGCTCTAGCTGGATTTACGCCGTCTGGTGTGATGGTGGAAATTATGAATGCGGATGGAACAATGGCTCGTTTGCCACAATTGATGAAAATTGCGAAAGGTTTAGATGTCAAAGTTGTGAGTATTGAGGACTTGATTTCTTATCGTTTAGAAAAAGAAACACTCGTTCACAAAGATTTGGAACTAGATATTGATACGCCATTAGGAAAATTCAAGTTAATTGCATTCAAAGAGAAAAACTCTACTTTGACGCATTTAGCAATTACTAAGGGTACTTGGGAAAAAGACGAACCTGTCTTGGCTAGGGTTCAATCGGCAACAAATAGTAGTGAATTGTTAGGTTTGATTATCAATGGTTTTGATTCTGAATTGAGCAAAACGATGAAAAGAATCGAAGCAGAAGGAAAAGGTGTTTTATTGTTGATGAAGTACCATGAAACGGAAGAAAACCTGATCAATACCTTGAAAGTATTGAAAGAACAACAAGTAAATGGTGAAAAACTTAACCCATATACGAGTAGACCAAGTGAAAGTGTTCAACGTGATTTAGGTATTGGTTCTCAAATATTGAACTTACTTGGCGCAAGAAAATTGAGGTTATTAACGACTAAATCAAGAAAGAGAGTTGGTTTAGTTGGTTATGGTATCGAAATAGTGGAAGAAGTTTTGTTTTAATATATAGGAAAAAACTCCTACACAAAATGAGAAATTTGAACGTGTCTGCCGAGAAAGGCAGGTACGGAGGCACAAAGACACAGAGAAATTAGTATTGAAAACCAATGAGTTAACTCCGTGCCTTTGTGTCTCCGTGTTTCAAATTAAAAAATAGTAGTATGCTCTAGGAACAAATAATCAGGAACCAAAATATGATGCTTTTTATAACGACAATGCTTATTTGGTGGTGTATTTACTTTGCTCATTATTATTTGGGCAAGCGAATCATTACGGGCGTGTCGGAAAAAAAGTTAGTTGAAATCATGTCAACGCCTTTGATTTACGCTCGTAATCAACGGAAGTCAAAGAATTTAGAACGTTACGCCTTTATTGCAATCTTGTTGATTTATGTGCCAATAGTCTGGCTTTATAGCTTATTTTTCAAGGAAATTCAACGAATCATTTTACCGTCAGAAGGCATAACATTTACGAGCGGATATGTTGTTTTACCGGCTATTTTTGTTGGAATAGGTACACTATCATATATAATTTTTAGAATAGCTGCTCATCAATCCGTTCCAAAAGAAAAATGGTTGGCGCAACCTACGCTGAAAGAGTGTCAAGTACGAATTGCAAAACTGAAACGACGTGGAATTCGATGGAGTTTGTTTTGTCAAATCCTATTTGTAATTACGATGCTTTCTTATACAAATATTGGAAACGAAGGAGTAACAAGTAGTAGTTTTTTAGCTTTAGGAACAGTTATTTATCCTTATGCTGATATTCAATATGTAAGAACGTCCGTTAAGGTACAAGAGGTTTCGAGCAAAGATGCCGAAAGAGAGGAATTCACTTATCGTTATTTTATTATGCTGAATAATGGTAAAAAAATAGAACTTTGGGATAGGTTGGATCAGTTCGGTTGGGATCGACAGAAAGCAGAAAAATTAAAACTAGCGACTTATTATTTTAGCGAAAATAGTACTCAAATTATTGTAGATTATCCTAGTTTTTTGGATTGGGCGAAGTACAAAAGAATATTAAGTATAAACCGTTATCAGCAATTAAAGAGCTACTTTGATGAAGTTCGTGATGTATCAGAAGATGTTGTAGGTACGATTCCTATGGGCAAAAATCTAATCATAGATAGCGTAATTTATAGAATAGATTCGGTGACCACGGATAGTGAAAATGGCATTTTTGCAGCGACTAAAAATAAAACCTACCTTTTTATTCACATGACTGCGCATAATGCAAATGTTGATTCCTTCTATGTAAGTTCTTTTGATTTAGAAATTCATGATAAGTTAGATAGCGTATATGGATACTCTATATTTGCTAATCAAACATTTGAAAGTAAGATTCCTCCAAATACGACTCAAAGCGGTTCTTTTGGTTTTAGTATTCCGAAAGATGTTCCCTTGCCGTTGAAGTTGCGTTATGAAAATGGTTTTCTGGACAAACGCTATTATTGGTTTGAATTGATAGATAGTACTGATATTCGTTTATTTGAATAGAAATGTTTGGTTCTCTGAGAACTTTGCCATTTCATCCAATGCGGTCATGACCCATTGTTCTAACTTATTAACTCATGTTACGCAGCATTATTGAAAATGATAGATATTTTAAGATTATCTGCTCTGAAAGACAAAACGCTAAATAGATAGTTAGGGAGTAGGAAAAAAATAACCTACCCAATCTAGCTTGTTCTTTTCCTTTTTAAAAAGCATAAAAAATAGCTCCGTAGCTATGGCTATGCACCGATTTTTTAAATTTCTTAAAAAGAAAAATAACGTTGCAATATCGGGTAGCTT
>CAZMEH010000144.1:0-3160 GCA_964564885.1 uncultured Saprospiraceae bacterium
AAAAATCAAATAATCAAACTCCGAATGTTGCTCAATTAATCGAATAAGCGGCAAATAAATACCAAAATCTGCTCTTGATGTTGTAATAAAACCAATTTTCATATTCTCTTTTTTTAAGAAGTCGGAGGTCAGATCGTTCGCTTCGCTTACTGTCAGATCGCTTCGCTGTCAGATTCCTAAGTTAGTGCGCTGTTTAATGATAGTTTTAGAATCCGACAGCCGTAGGCGCTCTGACAATAAGCTTGTCTGCCGACAGGCAGGCAAGGCGAGTGTTCTGACCTCTCACCGCAATACCGATAGTAATCGGTAGGTCTCGTACTTCAAATATACTTAACTTTCGTTTTTTATCATTTATATAGAAAGGTTTATCATAAATTCATATTAAATACAATACTTCCATGTACCTTTTGCGTCATAAGTAAACAAATTCTTAAATTTGAATATCATTAAAAAGTGAACAAATTATTATGAAAATTCGTCAACTATATTTACTACTATTATTACTGATTACTTCGTCTTATGCGATGGCTCAAGATGCCATTGTTTACGGTCATATCGAATCTCCAACAGCTACAAAAATCCGTTTTGAACAAACTTTAAGTTATGTTAGTGGCGACGAAATTTTATACGAAGTGGAATTAAATGAGAAAAATAACTTTGCCATTAGTATAGAACTAGAGGAAGCTGGCATTGTTAAAATAAAATATAATAACAAAGAAACATGGCTTTACCTTTGGCCTGGCGCTTATATGGAAATGAATTTTACAGGTTATAAATTCATGAATTCTTTTGAATTTGATGGAGATGCAGCAGCAGAGAATATTTTTTTGACGGATTATATTAAAAAATTCGGTATCGTTGATGATTATCAAGCAACGATTATTTTTCCTGCATTGAGTGTTCCAAATGAGGTTTTTAATACAATGAACGCATCAGATCCGAATCAATTTTCTGCATATATTAAGGAACGTCAGAAAGTAGAACAAGATTTTTATGATACTTATCCAAATGTTTCTAGACTCAATTCTGGCTTTAAAGACCTCATTCAATCACGAATAGAATATCGTTGGTACAGTTACTTACTGGCTTATTCAGCTGTTGCAGAACGCAACGGAATCGCTATTCCTGATACATTTTCGTTCTTCTTATTTGATATAGAAATCAATAATACAGATGCGGTCAAAAGTTACGATTACATCGGCTTTGTGGAAGAGTTTTTAAAATATAATTACAAAGAAAGCAAACGAGATACTGTGATGCCAACGGAACGTTTTCAGTTGTTTGTTGAAAAATTTAATTATTGCGATGCGCTATTTACCAACGAAACGCTAGAATTGATGAAAGGTCGTCTACTGCGTCGTATCATTAAACCTAAAAACATTCCTTTCGTAGCGACTTATTATCAAGATTATTTAGATTACACCGTGACCGATGCTTATTCTAATGCAGTAAAAGGCATTTATAAGGAAGCACTCAAATTTTCTGATGTTGCAAATGCACCTGATTTCAACTTGGTTAACGAGCAAGGCAAAGCAGTCAAATTAAGCGATTATAAAGGGAAATTAGTTTATCTCAGTTTCTGGGCAAGTTGGTGTCAACCTTGTATTAAAGAGGTAAACGAATCGGCTGCTAACCGAATTATGGCTGATACAAATGTGGTTTTTTTGTATGTTTCGGTAGATGATACGGATGATCGCTGGAAGAATGGTTTGAATAAAATTGAACCATTTCGTAGTGATAATGATGTGCATCTTTTTGGAGAAGGTCGAAAGTCTGGAATTGCTAAATCTTATCAAGTCGTGAGTTTACCAACTTACTTCATGGTTGACCAAAGTGGTAATTTTATTACAAAATTTGCGAAAGCTAGTGATGAAGGATTTATTTCGCAGTTGGAGTACTTGCTAGAAAGATAGTTTTTAGACCGCTTTGCTAAGAGAGCAGAGATCTTCTGCTCTCTCAGCGAACGCCTATGGCTGAGAGGATTTATTATTTAATTGCTTAGACAGCCTTTTTTAGTAAATCATTTAACTGATATTTTTTAAACTTAGCTTTTCGCTTGTTATCTATTTCCAATAATTCATTCTTACTTTGAATAAGTAGCCAATAATTTGGGTTAACATTAAAAATTTGTCCTAATTTATAAGCTAATTCAGTGTTAACTTTTCTTTTACCTTTCATTATCATACTCAAATTAGCTTCTTCTATTTCTATATAGTTAGCAAATTCCTTGTTTTTTATATTTATTACTTTTAAGTATTGTCTTAAAAAATCTCCCGAAGAAATTATCATTGAAGGTTCTTCTTTTTCAATGTAGCTTTCCAGTTGAAGTTTCAAGCTAATTAATTCGTAATTTATTTTTTGATGAAATGATTGTTTTTTTGCATGTTCTAAAACTGCTTTTTGCAGATCTTTATAATCTTTACTATTAGTATTTATAACGCCTTTTCCAACACCATTTATTCCTCCTTCATTTACTATTTTAGTCATTTGTTGCAATTTTTTATAGCTTTTGATTTAGATATTTTTCAATGAGCTTGAGTCCTTCCTTAGGTTCTATAAACATCCGTTGTCCAACTACGAGAGTTGCATTGTATTTTTTTTCATACAAGGATATCAGTTTAGTTTTACTCTCAAACGTTAGGTAACCTTTATAATGATCCTGTCCAAGTTCAAAACTTTTTAAACAACCATAAGCAATCAAACAACCTGCAACATTTTCATATTTTCCTTTTGCACCAAAATTATGAGGAGCTACTTCTATATTATTCATGTATAACATTTCGTCATTCATTAAACTTAGCATCAACATTCCTTGTATTTCCTCATTTTTCTCTATCACTAATTTATAGAACTCTGAACCTTCTGTTTTATGTAAACTTCTCCAAGTAAATTGCCAACCATTTTTCTTTATTGGCATATCTTTTTTAGTAGCTTTTTCAACAATAGCATCAATTTGTTTACTTGAGACTACATCCGTAATTTGTGTTTTCATAAGTATTTATTACCATATAAAAATAGTCTTTATTGTTAACAAAGTCAATTAATTATCAGATTTGTTCATTCATTTACACACTGACATTTAATACTAATAATAAAAAATTATCTAAATAAATTCCTAAGAAAACCACTTTTACTCCAACCCTTGCACATCAAATACAAA
>CAZMEH010000145.1:0-1544 GCA_964564885.1 uncultured Saprospiraceae bacterium
TTCTAAAGAAAAACCCTATAGTAGAAATACCTGAATTGGATAAATTAAAATCAATTCCAACGATAGATTTAAGCGAAACCTTGATTGAAAATTTAAGCCCTTTTGCTTCTACTATTTTAAATAAAAAACCTGTTTTATGGGAAGAAATCAGTATAGGATATGGGCACAAAGAAGAATCAATTTATAGTAATTTTAAAATTAGCAATCAAGAACATTACGTAAAAAAAGGCATCTACGTCAAAGATTGCCACAATCTAAAACAACCAGCTCCAGAATGGGTGTTATTAGGCTCAGAAGTGGTTCGTTCTTATTTTCAAGCGATAGAAGAACAAGGTGCAGCAGAATTATATGAAGTCAAGGTTTTATTAATCGGTGATGGTGGAACAGGAAAAACCAGTCTGGCGTATCGCTTAACCAAACCTACTGAACCCTTGCCAACCACAGAAGAACGCACCCGAGGCATTGATATTTATGATTGGAAATACACCAAGAATAAGAAAAAACACTTGGTGCATTTATGGGATTTTGGTGGTCAAGTGATGTATGATATGGTACATCAGTATTTTTATTCGCAGCGTTCGCTCTATATCTTATTGGATTCTTCTCGCAATGGTGCGAATGAAAATGATAGTCGCTTAAATCAGTTGTTACAATCGGCAGAATTATTTGGTCGAGAAAGCCCGATGGTGATGATTCAGAATGAACACAGTGACCATAAAAAGCAAATGGATTTTGCTGTTTTACAAAAGAATTATCCATTTTTGAAAGAATACAAATCGGTCAATCTCCAAACCAGAGTGAACTTCAAGGATATTGAACACATGTTGAAAACACGTATCTCAAAAATCCCAGGTTTAGGTGTTGTCTTACCAAAAAAATGGCTCAAAATACGGAATAAAATCAGCCAACTACAAAAACAGAAATCGGTGATTGAAGTCGATAAATTTCGAGAAATCTGTACGAAATATGAAATCACCGATGAAAAAGCACAAGATTTATTGAGTTCGTATTTTCATCAGTTAGGCGTGTTTTTACATTTTCAAAAGAAAAATCGACTTGCCTTACGCCGAAAAATTATCTTAAATCGAGAATGGGCAACCAAAGCCAGTTATAAGGTTTTTGATGCAGGTGTTATCATGAACCGAACACCAAAAGGAGAATTTTCTGTCGAAGATTTAGATACTTTTTGGACAGAACCAGAGTTTAAAAATTATCATGCGGAGTTGTTGGAGTTGATGCAAGAGTTTGAGATTTGCTTTAAGTTAGAGAGTTTGGACAATTATCTTGTTCCTCGTATGATGGACAAAATGCCCGACAAATCGTATTGTAATACAGCAGAACGTCCGTTACATTTTTATTATGAATATACCTTTATGCCCGAAGGTTTGCTCAATCGGTTGAGTGTTCGATTGCATGATAGAATCAAAGGTGATGATAAACAAAAGTGTGTTTGGAATGATGGCGTTGTCTTTGAGAAAAAAGGAACAGATTTAATTGCAGAATTACGAGAAATCAAAAGTCCTGTCAAAAAGCGAATTGATATA
>CAZMEH010000146.1:0-6228 GCA_964564885.1 uncultured Saprospiraceae bacterium
TTTCAAAATAAAAATGTACCGTATTAGGAATCAGTTTCTAATTTTTAACCGCTTCCAATTTCATTTTAACCTTTCCGACCACTACTTTTTGGTTTTCAATAGCAGCTTTAGTATTGTCCTGATTAGCTACATTTGATTCAATAGCAGCCTCTGCTTCAAGTATTTTCTGCTTATACATTTCGACATCTTGGTGCAACTTAGTATTCTCTTTTTCTAATTTCACCAATTCTTTTTCCTGCTTCTTAAGAGTACCTTCTTCTACTGACAATTCATCAGAAATTACTTTTCCAGACACTTTTAAAGCAAATAATAATAACATTTTCTCCGCTTGTCCATATTTGTCAGGATGAGTAGCAGAAGATAAAAACTCTCCGCCTAAGTCATACCAAACAGTAAACATTACTTCGTCACCAACAGTAGCCATTTTTGCATACATGTCAATTGTATTTGAACTTAATTCTGGAACTAAAGCATCATCAGTAAAGATTTCTCCCGATTTACGATCTTTTTTTGTTTTTCCTTTATATAATTTGATATGTGATTTCCAAAGTTTCTCAACGTCTTTTTCATTCGCATTTTTCAATCGAATATTCAATGAATTTTCGACGCCCGTCGTCATTGGCTTTTCAGCTTCCTCAACTTGTGCAAAAGAAATAACAGAACCTAATAAGGCAATAACTAGTGTGAAGATTAATTTTTTCATAAGAGAAATTATTTTATGACTTTGTAAATAAAGACTATTCTAATAGTAGATTAATTTAATAACTACTTACAATATACAAAAAATATACAATATGTGACAAGGCAAATGTTAAATATTTTTTAAAACAAACCTATATCTATTCTAAATTGAATAGAAATTTTTCTCTAATCGCTTTGTATGAATACGATTGATTACTTTTACTAATATAATATAGTCATACTATTGTAATTAATGATTATAATTGTACATCGATTTTTACATCGTTAAAGCATTAAAAAAATTTAAATTAAAGGCAAATGAGAAAGTGGATTTTTATTTCATTAATTAGTTTAACTATTTTGTCGTGCGGCAGTCCTGACAACGGAAACACTTCAGGTACTACTAACGATACATCTACAGCAGATTTAAATACTTCGGGTGTTGATGGTAAAGCACTTTATACATCTACCTGTACGGCTTGCCATGGCGTTGATGGCAAATTAGGGAGCAATGGTTCAAAGGATTTAACTGCTTCTGCATTGACTTTGGAAGAAAGGATTAGTATTTTGAATAATGGTGTAGCAGGAAAGGCTATGATGTCTTATAGTTCTGTTTTTTCACCAAAAGAAATTCAAGCAATCGCAGAATATACTATGACTTTAGGTAAGTAGGTTTTAGTGATTAGTTAATTCGTTGATTGGTAATTAGTTACTAATTTGCAAATAAAATTGATACAAATATCTAAGGAATAACCAAGTAACGAATAACTACACATGAAATACAACGTAATTGGTTTAATGTCAGGCAGTTCGCTGGATGGTTTAGACCTCGCATATTGTGAGTTTGAAGTCAAAGAAAATGATATCTTTGATTTCAAACTTATTTGTGCTGAAAACATACCTTTTCAAGAGCGTTGGGTCACTCGACTCAAGCATTTGCCTCAGCAAGATGCGCTTACCTTTTGCAAAACAAATACTTATTTCGGTCATTACATGGGCGACATGGTCAATGATTTTGTAAAGAAACATCAAATCAAACCTGATTTTATTGCTTCGCATGGACATACGATTTTTCATGATCCAGAACGTCAAATAACTGCTCAAATTGGTGATGGCGGCGCATTAGCAGCACGCACTGGCTTGAATGTTGTTTGCGATTTTAGGACAAATGATATTTCGATTGGTGGCGAAGGAACACCGATTGCGCCTGCTGCTGACCGATATTTATTTTCTGGTTATGATTTTTATTTGAATATTGGCGGTATTGCAAATGTCACTTGTAATGCAAATGGAAAAATGGTCGCTTTTGACGTAGCTCCAGCGAATCAAATCTTCAATGGTTTGGCAAATGTTGTTGATTTAGAATATGATAAAGGTGGTGAAATAGCTAAAACAGGTCAAGTGGACGAAGGTATTTTAGCGTTGCTAGATGAGTTTGAATATTTCACAGCCGATTATCCAAAATCATTAGGGAATGGTTGGATTCAATCAGAAATATTGCCTTTGTACTTATCGCTTGATTGTCCTTTAGAAGATAAATTGCGCACAAGTATTGAACATTTAGCCTTTCAGATTGCTTATTCTATTGAGCAAATTATCGTTACGGAAGATTTTGAAAAAGAAAATTATACGCTCTTCGCAACTGGTGGCGGTGTTTTGAATACTTTCTTAATGGAAGAAGTTCAGAAAAAACTAGATTTGCTGAATATCAAAATTATCATTCCAGAAAAAGACATCATTGATTACAAAGAAGCTATTCTAATGGGATTGATGGGCGTTTTGCGAATAGAAAATAAAATTAATTGCTTTAGTTCAGTCACTGGCGCAGAAAGAGATACGATAGGCGGAGCGGTTTATTTAGGGAAATAATGATTGCTATATTGCTTTACTATTATATCGAAATATAATGCAAAAACTGCGTTTCGTTTAAACAGTAGAATAATATAACAGTGGAACAGTAGAACAACTTTTACTTATGTCAAAGATTTTCATCACAGGCGGAACAGGTTTTTTAGGTTCGTATATTTTACGAAAACTAGTGAAACGAGGACATCAAGTGCGAGCATTGAAACGCTCAACTAGTCGATTGGACTTGGTGGCTGATGTAGCAGATCAAGTAGAATGGATAGAAGGCGATATTCTTGATATTACAAGTTTGGAAGATGGAATGAAAGGCGTTGATATCGTTTATCATACGGCTGCATTTGTTGGTTTTAGTACAAAAGAGCACGCTCGAATGATGAAAATCAACGTCGAAGGAACAGCAAATGTCGTGAATGTAGCGATGTATCGAGGCGTGAAAAAACTAGGTTATTCTAGTTCAGTTGCTGCACTTGGTCGCTTACCCGATTCTCGAATTGTTACAGAGCAAACGAAATGGGAAAACAGCAAAATTAATACGCAATATGCGATTAGTAAATACTTAGCGGAGCAAGAGGTTTGGCGAGGAACAGCAGAAGGTTTACCTGCGGTGATGGTCAATCCTACGATTATTGTCGGTGCTGGATTTTGGGATCAAACTTCAGTGAAGTTCTTTAGACAAATGGATAAGGGAATGAAGTATTACACCGAAGGCGAAACGGGTTTCGTTGATGTTCGAGATGTAGCGGAATTGCTTATTCAGTTGGTCGATAGTGATATTGAAAATCAAAAATATATCACCAATTCTGAGAATATTCCTTATAAGAATTACATGACAATGATTGCGGAGGCAATAGGAAAACAGCCACCTACGACATTAGCAACGCCATTAATGCGTCAAATCGTTTGGCGAGTAGAGGCACTTCGTTCTATGATAACGGGCAGTCGCCCGCTGATTACAAAAGAAACTGCAAGAGTCGCTTCGCACAAATATAGTTACATGAACGACAAGATTGTCGAAGCTTTGGGCTATGAATTCAAACCTATTCAAGAAACCATAACAGAAACGGCAGCCCTTTTCCAACAATCAAAAAAAGACGGTACTAACTTTGGCATTTTCCCATTGGATTAGTTTTAGTTATTTGTTAATTCGTTGTTTCGTATTTAAATGTTCCTCAGATAAAGTGAAAACACTCTAAAGAACTGACGAATAACTATCAACAAATAAGTAATTCATCCTTACTTCACCCAACTCATACTAAACCAAAACATAGAATATAAAGAGACAATTAAGAATAATACTATTGCAAAAGTTTTAATGAATTTCTTTGGATTACGCTTGTAATCGTCTTGATATCCAAATATAATAACAGCTAAAATAAATACTATTCCTAAGCTTATCAATACGGTAATTATGCTCATAACACTAATTTTTATTTCTTAAATATTGCTTATTTGAACACAAATGTACTGATTTAGTTTTGATTAAAATGGTCTTATCTTTTTAAATTTCACCTTAGCCTTTTGTGTAAATTAAACTTGCCAGGTATTGAATACTTCAAGTATTTATTTTATCGTATAGAAGCCACACAGGGACTCGAACCCTGATTAGCAGAATCAAAATCTGCTGTCCTAACCAGTTGGACGACATGGCTGCTTTTAATGTATAATTATACATTCCCGAGGTTTTGGGACAAGTTGTGGAATGAACAAAGTATGCTACGATAAGAAGAATGATATGAAGAGATAATACGTCTATTATCGCTGTCGAGGATGACTGAGCGATTGTTGAAAATGGATGATATGTCTGTTAATGAATGACATCTTGAAAGTATTTAGTAGAAATAGTTTATTTATAAATTCTATTGCCCCTAACCCTGCGCAAAGTAGTTAAGTTCCCTTGTCTGTTATTTTTTTTGATTGTTTTGAACAGGCTTTACTACAATATTTTACATTTTCCCAATCCCGTTCCCATTTCTTTCTCCAAGTAAATGGTCGATTGCAAACAAGACAATTTTTTGTTGGTAAGTCGCTTTTTTTACGTTGCTTTGGCATATTATTTTTTATAAATAAAGACTATTAATCCACTTACTTGTTTAACTTATTTATGAGTTTTTTGTTTAGAATGAGTACTACTATTCAAAAAATTAAAATTAAAAATAATGCAAGCAACCGTAGAAATTAGTCTTTACCCATTGCACCAAGATTACGAAAATAAAGTACTCCAGTTTTTAGCAAAAATCAATGAATACGATGACTTGACGATTGAAACAAATGGCGTAAGTACTCAGATATTTGGAGATTATTTTAAAATAATGGAAATGTTAACCAAAGAAATACACGATATTTTAGATAGTCAACATGCGATGTTTGTCATTAAAATTGGAAAAGGTGAATTAAGGTATTAGTCTTTATTCACGAAGGTTTTTCATGAAAAATAGAGCTATAGATATTGAATAATCTATAGCTCTATTTGAATTATTTATTCTTTGTCTATTAAAACAAAGTCCAAAAACTAAAATTACATTGTAATAATTACTTTCCCTTTTACCTTACGTTCCATCATTTCTTCCAATGCCTTCGGCGCATCTGCCAATGGATATCTTCCGTGAATGTAAGGTTTCAATTTACCTTTTTGGAAATTTTGAATCAATTCGATGGTATTTTGAAAATTGCCTTTTGGATCACGCATCGCAAACGAGCCCCAAAATACACCAACGATATCACAGCCTTTTAATAAAACAAGGTTTAAAGGAATTTTTGGAATATCACCAGCAGCGAAACCAATCACTAAAAATCGACCTTCCCAAGCAGTTGCACGCAATGCAGCTTCTGAGAAATCACCGCCAACTGGATCGTAAACCACATCAGCACCTTTTCCACCAGTCAATTCCTTGACACGCTTTTTCAAATCCTCTTCCCGATAATTGATTACTTCATCTGCACCATATTCTTTACACAATGCTAATTTATCCGCCGTTGAAGCAGCCGCAATAACTTTTGCGCCCATTAGTTTACCTAATTCAACCGCAGCCAAACCAACTCCGCCTGATGCGCCAAGTACTAAAAGTGTTTCACCTGGTTTTAATTTTGCCCGATTTTTCAATGCATAATATGACGTTCCGTAAGCCATCATAAACGAGGCTGCAACATCATAATCGAGTGTTGGAGGTTTTGGAAAACAAGAATTTGCCGGAACAATTACTTCTTCTGCAAATCCGCCATGAGAAACTAAACCGAAGACTTCATCTCCAACTTTATGGTTTTTCACGCCCTCTCCTACTGCCTTCACAATACCAGCAATATCGCTACCTGGCGTAAACGGCATTGGCGGCTTAAACTGATATAATCCTTGTATGATTAATGTATCTGGAAAATTGACACTACATGCTTTTACTGTTACTAAAACTTCGCCTTTCTTTGGTTCTGGAGATGGTAAATCTTCTAAAACTAGTGTTGACGGCAATCCGTATTCTTTGCAAACTATGGCTTTCATAAAAATGGTTGGTTTTATTTTAATGTACAATCTTAAATGTGTAATCCCAAAGTTTCACCGAGATTTCGGGACAATTCAGGACAAGTTGTGTAATTATTAAGATGAAAGATTGTCATTTTATAATTATGATTTCTTAAAATTAGGCATTTTTATATAGTCTTTGTTTAAATCGAATAAATATCATTAAAATA
>CAZMEH010000147.1:0-6445 GCA_964564885.1 uncultured Saprospiraceae bacterium
ATTCAGTTAATTGTAATTCTCCTTAACGCTAATCCGAGCAATCGGGAGGTAGATTATTTTGTACCAACTCAGATTATCAAAATCTTGTCAATGCAGGACATTGGGAATATTTTTATCATTTGACTTGGTGCTAAAGAATTTCTTCACGAGGCTCAGCCGAGTAAACAGCCAAGTGTTATAAGTTATTTTTTAAACGTTCCTTAAGAACATTAATCATCCTTTAATGTGAAAAACTTCCTTTAGCTTTAAAAAGATAATTTTTATGAGTAAATACAATGAATACCTAAAACAGATTATAGACCGAGAAGCTCTAGAGCTTCATCCTCTACCGATTGACGGCAATGAATTGCTAAGCGAAGTCATCGAACAAATCAAAGATATCAACCATGAGCACCGAAAAGGCTCGCTTGATTTCTTTATTTATAATGTATTACCAGGAACCACAAGTGCTGCAGGTGTTAAAGCTGAGTTTTTAAAGGAAATTATTCTTGGAGAATCCAAAGTAGAGGAAATTTCACAAGCTTTCGCTTTTGAACAACTTTCCCACATGAAAGGCGGTCCTTCTGTTAAAGTATTGTTGGATTTGGTGTTAGGTAATGATGAAGCTATTGCCAAAGCAGCAGCAAAAGTACTAAAGACACAAGTTTTCTTGTATGATGCAGATACAGATCGATTAGAAAAAGCCTATAAAAATGGTAGTGTAATCGTTAAGAGCATTATAGAAAGCTATGCGAAGGCGGAGTTTTTTACAAAATTACCAGAGGCGGACGAAATCACTAAAGTAGTTACCTATGTAGCTGGAATAGGAGATATTTCTACCGATTTATTATCTCCAGGTAAAGAAGCACACTCCCGTTCAGACCGAGAATTACACGGTCAATGTATGTTTGAGTTTGATAAGGTTCGCCAAAAAGAACTTTTAGCTCTAAAAGCAGCTCATCCTGACAAGAGAGTAATGATACTTTCAGAGAAAGGTACAATGGGTGTAGGTTCATCAAGAATGTCGGGTGTAAATAATGTAGCACTTTGGATAGGAAAACAAGGAAGTCCTTATGTTCCATTCATTAATATTGCTCCTGTTGTTGCAGGTACAAACGGTATTTCTCCTATCTTCCTTACAACGGTTGACGTTACAGGCGGTATCGGAATTGACCTTAAAAACTGGGTAAAACAATTTGATGCGAAAGGTAATCTTATCGTGGATGAAGAAGGTATACCTGTTCTAAAAAGATTATACTCTGTTGATACAGGTACTGTTTTGACTATTAATACGAAAACGAAGAAATTATATGATGCAGCTGGCAACGAGTTGATTGATATTTCAAGCTCTTTGACACCTCAGAAAATGGAATTTATTAGAGCAGGAGGTTCTTATGCTATTGTTTTTGGTAAAAAACTACAAGCATTTGCAGCTAAGGCACTTAATATAAGTATTCCACCTGTATATGCTATTTCTAAAGAGATTTTTCATGAAGGTCAAGGACTGACAGCCGTTGAAAAAATCTTCAATAAAAATGCAGTTGGAACTCAAAAAGAGATTTTGCACGCTGGTTCTTATGTTCGTGTAAATGTAAATATTGTAGGTTCTCAAGATACAACAGGTTTGATGACTTCTCAGGAATTGGAAATGATGGCTGCTACAGTTATTTCGCCAATCGTTGATGGTGCTTATCAATCAGGTTGTCATACGTCTTCGGTTTGGGATTTGAAAGCTCAAGCAAATACGCCAAGATTAATGAAGTTTATGAACGATTTCGGTTTAATTACTGGTCGTGATCCTAAAGACGTTTATCTTCCTTTAACTGATGTTATTCATAAAGTATTGAATGATCTAACGATCAATGATTGGGCAATTATCATTGGTGGTGATTCTCATACAAGAATGTCTAAAGGTGTAGCTTTTGGTGCGGACTCTGGTACAGTTGCTCTTGCATTAGCTACGGGTGAAGCATCTATGCCAATTCCTGAATCAGTAAAAGTGACTTTCAAAGGACAAATGCATAAACACATGGATTTCCGTGATGTAGTGCATGCTACGCAAGCTCAGATGCTTAAAAAGTTCAATGGTGAAAACATATTCCAAGGTAGAATTATTGAAGTTCACATTGGAACACTATTAGCTGATCAAGCTTTCACATTTACAGATTGGACGGCAGAAATGAAGGCAAAAGCTTCTATCTGTATTTCTCAAGATGATACGCTTATTCAATCACTAGAGATAGCGAAAAGCAGAATCAAGATTATGATTGACAAAGGCATGGATAATGTGCCACAAGTTCTTCAAGGTCTTATTGATAAAGCGGATAGACGAATTATTGAAATTAGATCGGGTGAAAAACCAGCTATTGCTCCTGATGTTAATGCTAAATACGCCGCAGAATTTGTAGTTGATTTGGACATTATTAATCAACCAATGATTGCAGATCCAGATGTTCACAATGAAGATGTTTCTAAACGTTACACGCATGATACGATTAGAGAACTTTCTCATTATAACGGAAGTAAGCATATTGACCTTGGGTTTATCGGCTCTTGTATGGTTCATAAAGGCGACATCAAGATTGTTTCCCGAATGCTTAAAAACCTAGAGAAAATATACGGAAAAGTTGAGTTTAATGCACCTCTTGTAGTGACTGCTCCAACATATAATATCATTGAAGAACTCAAAGAAGAAGGCGATTGGAGTATCTTGCAAAAGTATTCTGGTTTTGAATTTGATGATAATGCACCTAAAACGGTAGCTCGTACAGAATATGAGAATATCTTGTACCTAGAGCGTCCAGGTTGTAATCTTTGTATGGGTAACCAGGAAAAAGCGGAGAGAGGAGATACTGTAATGGCTACTTCTACTCGTCTATTTCAAGGACGTGTGGTAGCAGACACAAACCGCAAAAAAGGAGAATCATTACTAGCTTCAACGCCAGTAGTTGTTCTTGCTTCTATTCTTGGTAGAACACCTACGCTCGAAGAATATAAAACAGCGGTTGAAGGCATCAAATTAACACAATTTGCACCGCCTCTTAAAGAAATGACTGCGAAACCAACTACTGATACGCATCAACTTTCTTACTAAATTTAACTGATATACAAGACTAAGGGTCGGATGCTTTAAAAGCGTCCGACCCTTAATATTCAAGAAATCAAAAAATAATTAAACATTGTACATGACACATTGAACATTAAAATCAATGCGCTTCCAACCAATTCTCACCAGTATCCATACCAACCAAAATCGGCACACTCAAGCCAGTCATGGCATTTTTCATTAAATCCTCGACCACGACTTTCACCTCTTCTAGTTCAGATTTAAGCACATCGAAAACCAATTCATCATGCACTTGCAAAATCATTTTAGATTTGAAATTACGCTCTTTGAATGTATTGTGAATATTAATCATCGCCACTTTAATCATATCCGCAGCCGAACCTTGAACAGGCGTATTGATAGCAACACGTTCTGTATTGCTGCGCTCTAGCGAGCTTTTAGAATTTATATCACGCAAATAACGCTTACGTCCCATCAGCGTAATCACATAACCATTATCTCTCGCAAACTGCACCGTTTCGTCAAAATACTTCTTTAAACCGTGGTATTGCTCGAAATAATTATCAATAAGTTTCTTCGCTTCTGAACGTTTAATTTTCAGTTGTTGCGACAGGTTTGTTGCGCCAGCACCGTAAACAATCGAGAAATTGACCGTTTTTGCATTACGTCTTTGGTCAGGCGTCACCTCCTCCAATGGCACGCCATAAACACGGGCAGCCGTCGCAGAGTGAATATCGTGACCTTTTTGGAATGCTTCCAACATCGCTTCATCACCGCTGATTTCAGCAATCAGACGCAATTCTATTTGCGAATAATCGGCTGCTAACAAGATGTGATTTTCATCTCTTGGAATAAATGCTTTTCTGATTTTTCGACCTGCTTCATCCCGAATCGGAATATTTTGCAAGTTCGGATTTTCAGAACTCAAACGACCTGTTGCCGCTCTCGCTTGATTATATGACGTATGAATGCGACCCGTTTTTGGATTGACCATTAGCGGCAACGCATCAACATAAGTCGATTTTAGTTTCTGGTATTTTCTAAATTCTAAGATTTGACGAACGATTTCATGTTCTGCTGATAAATCAACTAGTTTTTTCTCGTTCGTTGAATATTGACCCGTTTTAGTTTTGCGTCCTTTATATGGCAACTCCAATCTATCGAATAAGATTTCTCCAACTTGTTTTGGCGACGCAATATTGAAATGCGTACCAGCCGCAACATATATTTCTTGTTCTTTTGTTTGAATAATCACCGCTAATTCTTTAGAATAATCATTCAAAAACTCAGAATTCAATCTTATGCCATTATATTCTATATCAGTCAACACCTTGACCAATGGCATTTCCATTGTTTCAAAAAGAGTGTTTACTTCAATTTCTTCCATCATTTTATTCAAAACAGGACGCAATTGCAAGGTAATATCTGCATCTTCCGCAGCGTATTCACTCACCCTTTCAACTGGAATATCACGCATCGAAAGTTGGTTCTTTCCACGCTTTCCAATCAACATTTCAATCGGCACCATTTTGTAATTCAAATACGTTTCCGCTAAATAATCCAACTTATGGCGACGGTCTGGCTCACATAAATAATGCGCAATCATGGTGTCAAAGAAACGCCCTTTGACTTCCACGCCATACCATTTCATCAATAAATTATCGTATTTCAGGTTTTGACCAATCTTGATTGTTTCCTCGTTTTCAAGAATGCCTTTGAACTCATGGACAATCGCCGTTGCCACATCTTGCTCCTTTGGCGTTGGCACATAATAACCCGTTCCGTCTTTTACAGAAAATGCGATTCCAACAACTTCCGCCTCATTCGGGTCAAGTCCTGTCGTTTCCGTATCGTAACAAATGACGGTTTCTTTTTCAAGCATCGCAATCAATTCCGCTCGCTCTTCGGCAGTATTGACTAACTTATAATCGTGTTTTGTATTTTCAAGATTCTTATCTGCAATATCTGGAATGTCGATAGCTGGCGCAGTATATGATGATTTTGCACCAATAATTGGATTTCCAAACAAGTCTCTTTGAACTTCTTCTTGAATGCCTAAAATCGCTTTTGATAACGAACGAAATTCTAAATCCTTGAATAGTTTTCCTAATTCCTCTCGGTTGACTTCCGAAACCTTACAAGCTTCTGCATCAAATTGTATTGGCACATTTAAATCAATCGTCGCCAATTCTTTTGATAAAAGACCTTGCGCTGCAAATTCTTTAACTTTCTCTTTTTGCTTACCTTTTAACTTATCCGCATTCTCAATTAGCCCTTCAACGGAGTCGTAAAGTGCTAATAATTTTTTTGCTGTTTTTGCACCAATTCCTGGGATTCCAGGGATATTATCGACCGCATCACCTTGCAATCCTAAAATATCAATGACTTGTTCTACTCGTTTGATTTCCCATTTTGCCAAAACCTCAGGAACGCCCATCACTTCAATGTCGTTGCCACTTCGAGCAGGTTTGTACAAAAAGATGTTTTCAGAAACCAATTGCGCATAATCCTTATCCGAAGTCATCATAAACACCGTAAAGCCTTCTTTTTCGGCTTGCTTCGCTACTGTTCCGACAACATCATCCGCTTCATAATTATCCACTAACAAAATCGGAATATTCATCGCCTTGATTACTTCTTTAATAATCGGAATAGCGATTTTAATATCACTTGGCGTTTCTTCTCGATTACCTTTGTATGCTGGATACATTTCATGTCTAAAAGTACCTCCTTTTGGGTCAAGCGCAACCGCAATATGCGTTGGCTTTTCCTTTTGTATAATACTCCAAATCACTCTCGTAAAACCTTGAATAGCAGAAGTATTAATACCTTTTGAATTGATTAAAGGTCTTTTTATATATCCGTAATGCGCTCTAAATATTAGCGCAAAACCGTCGAGTAAGAATAGCTTTTTTTCAGACATCAGATTTGAATAATTAGGAACCTGTCTGCCGACAGGCAGGTTAAGAATTAAGAAATACATTCATGAGGCTTGACCGAGTAATTACGAATTTTTCAATCGTTGTCCATTAATTAATGGCTTCCTCCTAAAACAATACAAGTGAGCCGTGTTCATTAGTCTTTATTCACCTCAGCGTGGTCGTATTATTTTTTAAAACCTTTCCATTAACATAGAATTGCTAAAATAATGTATTTATTCGCAAGGTAGAATTTAAATAATGATAATTTAAAATGTTGTTTGTTTTTCGTTCTGATCCTATGCTAAAATCCATAAATTACAGCTGTTAAATATTTTTTTGAAATCAAAATCAACTTGTGAAGTATAGAGTAGAATTTGCGATAATTGAAATACTTGCATTATTAGTCATGATGTGGCTAAGGGTCGATTACTTAACCAGTTTAAAACTACCAACGCCTATTTTTGTATTTTTCAACTTT
>CAZMEH010000148.1:0-3984 GCA_964564885.1 uncultured Saprospiraceae bacterium
GAAAAACACAGGCATAGCACAGCTATGACGAGTATTTTCAACGAAGTATGGCAGAAAAAGATGAAGTCATAATGGCTAATTTATTATTTTACTTTGCCTAATATCTCTTTTCTCTGCTCCTGACTACTGTACGGGATGTATCTTTGTTCTAAATAGTAACCAACTTAAGACCAAGAATGAGCAATCAACTTTATATTTATAATAGCCTAACTCGTAGCAAACAACCATTCAAACCATTAATAGAAGGACGTGTCGGCATGTATGTCTGTGGACCGACGGTTTACAGTAATGTTCACCTCGGTAATTGTCGAACATTCACCAGCTTCGATATGGTTTATCGATACTTAACGCACCTAGGAAACAAGGTTCGTTATGTCCGTAACATCACCGATGTTGGTCATTTGGAGAATGAGGAAGATATGACTGGCGAAGATAGAATTGCCAAAAAAGCACGCCTAGAGCAGCTTGAGCCAATGGAAATCGTACAACGTTATACGGTTGATTTTCATGAAGTGATGGCTGTCCTCAATAATAATCCGCCAAGTATCGAACCATCAGCAACGGGTCACATTATTGAACAGATTGAAATGGTTCAAAAAATATTAGACAACGGTTATGCTTATGAGCGAAATGGTTCTGTTTATTTTAGAACAGTAGAATTTGCAAAAAAGCATCCTGAATACGGTCAAATTTCTGGTAAGAAAATCGACGATTTACAAACTGAAACAAGGGAACTAAAAGCTCAAAGCGAAAAAGACCATCCTGCTGATTTTGCGATTTGGATGAAAGCGCACGAAGGTCATATTATGCGATGGGAATCTCCATGGAGTGTTGGTTTTCCTGGTTGGCACTTGGAATGTTCTGCTATGAGTACCAAGTACTTAGGCGAACGTTTTGATATTCACGGCGGTGGAATGGATTTACAGTTTCCGCATCATGAAAATGAAGTAGCTCAAAATATTGGAAGTTGTGGGACTACGCCTGCTAACTATTGGATTCATACGAATATGTTGACTTTTGAAGGCGTGAAAATGTCGAAAAGTAAGAATAATTCGATTCTTCCAAATGAATTATTTACAGGAAATCATCATTTGTTATCGCAATCATATAGCCCGATGACTTTGCGTTTTTTCTTCTTGCGTTCTCATTATCGTAGTGTTTGTGATTTTTCAGATGCGGCATTAGTAGCAGCAGAAAAAAGTTACGAACGCTTAATGTCTGCAAATAAAACGGTTCAAGAACTGGAATATATTGGCAAAGAGAAAGTCAAAGAAGAAGATAAAATCATTAATGACTTGTTGGACGAAATGCACCAGCATATGAATGATGATTTTAATACGCCTCGTGTTTTAGCAACGATGTTTGAATTAACTGCGAAGATTAATGCTTTCCAAAATCGTCAATTGAAGATCAATAGCATTAGTCAAGCAACATTAGAGCGTTTAAAAAAGACTTTCCAGACATTCATAGAAGATATTCTAGGTTTAAAAGAAGAAGAAGGCAACACAGATGAATTGATTGATGGTATTGTTGGTGTATTAATTAGAATGCGTAAAGATGCTCGTACTAATAAAGATTGGGCAATGTCTGATAAAATCCGAGATGAACTCATCGAAGCTGGTATTCAATTGAAAGACAGCAAAGACGGAACAACTTGGAGTAAAGCTTAAAATTTAAAATCAATATGAGTTTAGCAAGTAAAACGGGTGAGTATGCAAAAATAGCTTTTGGTTATACTAAAAGAGTTATTGCACCATTTTTCTTTGGAATTACCTTGAATTGGGTTTTTGCATTGGTCTTTTTCATTGGTGCTTTGAGTTCTATTTCATTCGTAAATAGTATTTTTAGATTACTACTTATCGCAGCGTTTTTAGTAGGTTTTCCGTTTTTATACTTTTGGTTAGCAAGAGGATATGCGGTTAAGAAAGGGCTAGAGTTGGTTTATAAAGGTAGCAAAAGCGTAGTTGCTAAAGCGGTCGGTGTAGTTGTGTCCGCAACTGTTACAGCGCCAAGTGATGTTCAAAATAGCAGTGTTTTTAGTAAAAAAAATACGGTGAAAGGGGCGGCTTCGTTTATTAAACAAATCAATGATAAGTTACCTAGATCAATTCGACGCATCTTACGATTTGTATTAGAACAAGTGCCGCTTCAAGCGATGATTTTAGAGGTTGGTGATGAAATAGCATTAACGTCTGAGAACTTAGAAGAGATAAAACCAAAGGTTCAAGAGAAAGTCGATGAGTATGTGGTCAATGAATTGATTGGCGCAGATTTGACTTGGTTTTGGGGCTTGGCAATTATTAATATTGCAGTAATGCTTGTTAGTTGGTTTTATTTGTAATATTAGAACTTTAGACCTTATAGGTTTCAAAAACTTATAAGGTCTTGACTTTCTAAAAATAATAAATTAAAAATAATGAAGGTTTTTAAAAATATTTTCTTTTTAGCTGTGGTCACTTTTTTTATTGCCTGTGGTGGTGATGAGTCAGAGCCAGCTACTACAGATGGGACAGTAGTTATTCCTCCAAAAACGGTCAAAGTACCTATTTTTAATAAAGATACAGCTTACCATTATGTTGCAAAGCAAGTATCTTTTGGACCTCGTGTACCAAATAGTCAAGCGCATAAGGATTGTGCAAATTGGTTAGTGAGCGAGTTCAAAAATATGGGTTTGACAGTTGTTGAGCAAGACTTTGTCGCAAAAGCTTACACAGGAGAAAATCTTCAATCTAAAAATATTATTGCTTCTATTAATCCAGCGGCTAAAAATAGAATTTTGCTTTGTGCGCATTGGGACAGCCGTCATATTGCGGATCAAGACGATGATATTAGTCGTCAGAAAGAAGCTATTCTTGGTGCTGATGATGGCGGAAGTGGCGTTGGTATACTTTTAGAAGTGGGTCGTACGCTTGCAAAAGATAGTTTAGGAATTGGCGTTGATTTAGTTTTGTTTGATTCCGAAGATTATGGTGCGCCTAGCGGAGAAAGTGGTGGAGCAGATAGTTGGTGTTTGGGTTCTCAATATTGGGGCAAAAATCCACATGTTGTAGGTTATAAAGCTCGTTTTGGTATTTTGTTGGATATGGTTGGTGAGAAATCGCCTCGTTTTCCAATGGAAGCTACTTCTATGAATTATGCGCCAGAATTGATGACAAAAGTTTGGGATTTGGCACATGACATGGGCATGGCGATGTATTTTGATAAAACGAAAGTTGGTGGTGTGACCGACGATCATTTGTATGTTAATAAATTAACAGGTATTCCAACGATTGATATTATTAATTTAGAAGGTAGTAAGAATGGTTCATTTGGTGCACATTGGCACACACATGGTGACAACATGGACGTTATTAGTAAAAATACGCTTGCTGCTGTTGGACAATTAATGTTGAAAGTGGTTTACTTGGAAAATGCCAATCAGTTTGCGTTTTAAATAATTTCAATAGAAAGTATGATTACTCCTCTAAGTGCCTCAAAGTCATTTGATGAGTGTTTTATAAGATAAAATAATAAAATAATGAAAAAAATAATCGTTACAAAAAATGCGCCAGCACCAGTTGGGCCATATAATCAAGCAATTTTAGCAGGAAATACATTATATATTTCTGGACAAATTGCCATCGATCCAGCAACGGGCAAAATGAAAATGGATGATATCACAACGGAAACAACTCAAGTGATGGAAAACCTAAAAGCGGTTTTGACTGAAGCAGGAGCAACGTTTGAAAATGCAGTGAAATGTAGTATTTTCATGGCTACCATGGATGATTACAAAGCGATTAACGACGTGTATGCTAAGTATTTCAATGAAGATACTGCGCCAGCTCGTGAAGCAGTTGCGGTGAAGACTTTACCTAAAAATGTAAATGTTGAAATTTCTATGATTGCTGTTTTGTAAGTTGGTTACTAGTGATTGGTGATTAGTTCTTTAATTCAAGTTTTTTTTTAAAAATGTTTTAAATTGACTAATCACTAATCACTAAT
>CAZMEH010000149.1:0-1765 GCA_964564885.1 uncultured Saprospiraceae bacterium
AGGAATCCCGAGGTTTCGGGACAAGTTGCCTATGCTACATAAACCAAAACTATGAAATATATACTCGCCCTCGATCAAGGCACAACAAGTTCAAGAGCTATCATTTTTGATAAAGACAGTAATATTGTTGCTTCGGAACAACAGGAATTTACACAAATCTATCCTAAGCCAGGTTGGGTCGAGCACAATGCCAATGAAATTTGGGCTACTCAACTTGCCGTTGCTCAAGCTGTTTTAAAAAATAATAATATCAAAGCCAGTGATATTGCTGGAATTGGGATTACCAACCAACGAGAAACGACCATTATCTGGGATAAAACCACTGGTCAACCTATTCACAATGCGATCGTTTGGCAAGATCGACGCACTGCCAGTATTTGTGATGATTTAAAAAAACAAGGTTTAGAAGATTACGTTCGCAAACATACAGGTTTGGTGATTGATGCTTATTTTTCTGGAACAAAGGTACATTGGCTGCTCAAAGAAAATTCGCATTTGAATATAGAACATTTAGCATTTGGAACAGTGGATAGTTGGTTAATTTGGAAATTGACAGGCGGACAAGTTCACGTGACTGATTATACAAATGCTTCTCGTACCATGCTTTATAACATTAGAGACTTAAAATGGGATGAAAAAATGTTGGAAACCTTAAGCATTCCTAAAAATATATTACCACAAGTAAAATCAAGTAGTGAAATCGTTGGTTATACCACACAAGAATTATTCGGTGCAGCCATTCCGATTGCAGGAATCGCAGGCGATCAGCAAGCCGCTATGTTTGGTCAAGCGTGCCATCAACCTGGCATGGCGAAGAATACTTACGGCACAGGTTGTTTCATGCTAATGAACACAGGAAAGCAGATGGTTGAGTCGAAACATGGTTTGCTCACTACCCTTGCCGTTGGTTTAGATGGAGGTCCCGTTTACGCTCTGGAAGGAAGTGTTTTTATTGCTGGCGCATCTATTCAATGGTTACGAGATGGTTTGAAAATCATTGACGAGGCGTCTGATTCTGAGTTTTTTGCTAATAAAGTGAGTTCGACAGATGGCGTTTATGTTGTTCCTGCGTTTGCGGGTTTGGGCGCACCGTATTGGGATATGTACGCTCGAGGCGCAATTCTCGGCTTAACTCGTGGCACAACAAAAGCACATTTGATTCGGGCAACGCTGGAATCGTTGGCTTATCAAACCAAAGATGTTTTGATGGCAATGGAACAGGATTCTAATGTTCCGCTTAAATCATTACGAGTCGATGGTGGCGCAACTGCAAACAATTTTTTAATGCAATTTCAGGCTGATATGCTGGGCGTTCCTGTCGAAAGACCTAGCGTTATTGAAACGACTGCGCTCGGTGCGGCTTACTTAGCTGGCTTGGCGGTTGGCTACTGGAAACCAAACGATATTACTCAAAACTGGCAACTCGACCGTTCTTTTGGTGCTTCGATGGGAGAGGAGGAAAAAGCAAAATTATATAAAGGTTGGAAAAAAGCGGTTGGTCGTGCGATGCAATGGGAAGAGTAGTATTTTTTATTGGAATATTGGAATATTGGAACATTGGAATATTGGAGCAATGGAGTTTTACTTTAGCTTTATAGTTTTGGTTCTTTGAGAAATTCCGTAGGAAAACGTTAGATACAAACTTTAGCTACAAACTGCGTAACTATATTATAATTTTTACAAGAATTTTCGAAAATCACGGGATCTTTCAAAGAACCATAGTTTTTCAATATTCCAGTCCTCCAATATTCCATCTTACGAGCAC
>CAZMEH010000150.1:0-2013 GCA_964564885.1 uncultured Saprospiraceae bacterium
AAAAAAGAATGTGTGAAGGCGTAATTCGACGGCTTTTTGCTTCTTTTTAGCTGGAAAAAGATGAGGCTAACTCTGCGTAACTTGAGTTTTCTAAGTTATATTTTGCGTAACATCAGTTATTAAAAAACAATGGGTCATGACCGCATTGGATGAAATAAAATATTCATTTTGATAAAAACGGTCAACGAATCAAATATTTTCCCTTAAAAACCTACCAATTTGTAAACGCATCATTAAAAAGATTAATAATAATCTGCTCACTAATTGTCGCAATCAATTGGTCTTGAACGCTTAATAAGTTCTCATTACTATCATATTCCTCATACCATTCATAGCGTTTACTATAATTTTCATCTGGATTGACATGATTAATAAAATCAATAGAAACGCCAATAGTTAAGCGATTAAGTAAATTCGTTTCATTGGCACTCGGCGCAACAGAACTGACCGAAAATTTAAAAATCTCACCAGAAAATTCAACATCGCCATTAGCAGAAGTAGAACTTAGGCAAGTTTCGCTTAATACTTTATCCCGTAGCAATTCACCAAAATCAATATTGATAGTCGCTGGCGCACTAGCTGCGTTATTAGATAAAGGATTAATATTAAAGGTCTTCGTCGTATTGCAATCAATAGTAAAACCTTTGAAAGAATAACAACCGCTATTTAGAATGGCGATTAAAGCAATGATTAATAATTTATTCATTAGAATGTTAATTTTCATGGTTCTTTGAAAATCCAGTGGAAGTTTCAAAATCGGCTAACGGCTAACGGCACACAGCCTGCCACGAAACCTCGTGGGTAGGGCATTTTTTCTACGAAAAACATTTTGTCACGGGATTTTTCAAAGAACCATTTTTATATTCAGCGAAACAACGAATAATTATCCGCTTTTGCAATCCTTTGGAGCAGGCTTAATATTCTTTTAACTCTTTTATTAGAACGGAGATAGGAGAGGAGAGAACAGAGAATTAGCCTAAATTTATTTTAAAATTGCTACTCTGTCGTCTTTTTTCTTTTATTTGAATAAATAGAACCATTTTAATACTGGATAGTTTTATATGAATAACGTATTTTTGTATAAAAATAAAACAATTGGAAAAAGTAAAATTTCAAGATTTTAAAGATATCTCGTATCAGAAAGCGTGGGATTATCAACACGAGCTGTTGACTGAATTGGTTAATCGCAAGCGCAATAATCGCAATTTGCCCAAGGAATCGCAAGAAAAACAAACACATTATTTGTTATTCTGCGAGCATCCTCATGTGTATACATTGGGCAAAAGCGGAAGCATTGACCATTTGCTGTTAGATGAAGATGGTTTGAAAGAAGCTGGAATAGAATTTTTTAGAATCAATAGAGGTGGAGACATTACCTATCATGGTTATGGTCAAATCACGGGTTATCCAATTTTTGATTTAGATTGCTTCTTCAATGATATTCGTAAATATGTTGGTCATATGGAAGAGGTTGTGATTAGAACAATTTCAGAATATGGACTGATAGGCAAAAGAATTAAGGGCGAATCTGGTGTTTGGTTGGATGTCGAAAAACCAAATACGAGGCCTCGTAAAATCTGTGCTGTAGGCGTTCATTTGAGCCGATGGGTGACCATGCATGGTTTTGCTTTTAATGTGAATACGGATTTAGATTATTTTAAAAATATCGTTCCTTGCGGTATTCAAGACAAAGGCGTTACTTCGCTGAAAGCAGAATTGGGTTACGAACTTGATTTTGAAGAAGTGAAAGAAAGAGTGAAATTTCATTATCAAGATTTATTCGGTTTTGAATATGTGTAAGGTGAATGGAAAATTGACAATTGACAATGGACAATTGACAATGGATAATTGAGATTCTGACGTTTACTAAATTAGAAAGCAGCCACTTGTAAGTCGCTGATAATTAGAGATTTGTACTTAATACACGTTTACTAAACTTCAAAAGTTTAGTAAACGTAATCTTTCGTAAATATCTAATAACCAGTACTTTGTTATTCTGTGTCCTAGCGTAAA
>CAZMEH010000151.1:0-9211 GCA_964564885.1 uncultured Saprospiraceae bacterium
TTCCCAACTAAATACCTTGCTTTTAGTTTTTTCTTTTGATTGATTAATGTTTCTACCAATTTTGCTATCATTTCTGGGTCTGAACCGTTGCGCTCGTCTGTTTCTACTTTAGTTTTCGCTTCGGATAAATTCGTTTGATAATTTTCAATATTTGATTTGACAAAAGGACGATTTATCGTAAAATTAGTTTTAAAATCTCCAGGACAAATATTAGTCACTTCAATATTCGATGATAATAATTCTAATCGCAAAGAAGCGGTCAAACCTTCCAAAGCGTGTTTACTCGCACTATAATTACTTTGAAAAGGCATTCCTATTAATCCTGCTATTGAGCTAACATTAATAATTTTACCTGAATTTTGGCGACGCATAATTGGCAAAATGCTTTGTATCAAAGTCCATGTTCCAAATACGTTTGTATTGAAAACTTGCTTTACTTCTTCAATAGATATTTCTTCCGTTGTTCCAAAAATTCCAACTCCTGCATTATTAATTAAAATATCAATGCGTTTTTCTATTTTTAAAATATGCTCAATTCCTTTTTTTATAGAAGCATTATCTGTAACATCTAATTGTATTTGTTGAAAAGGGCAATGCTCAACAGGTTTACTTCGGTAAGTACCAATGACTTTGAAACCACATTGATGCAAATGCAAAGCAATCGTTTTTCCAATCCCTGACGTTGTGCCTGTTATAAAAACAACCTTATTCATTCGTTTTATTTAGTAATTTTATTCAAAAAATAAACCTTTCAAATAATCATTCAAAAACAAACCATTCGGATCTTGTTCCGCTCTGTGTTTTTGAAACGCTTCAAACTTCGGATAACGTTCTTGAAAATCTTGATACTTCAACGTGTGCATTTTGCCCCAATGTGGGCGACCATCATTTGCTTTGAAAATATCTTCCATCGCTTTAAAAAATGGTTTGTAATCCTTTTTATTATAAACATGGCAAGCGATATAAGCCGAATCACGTTGATAAGCTGGACTTAAATACATATCATCACCTTTGACTACACGGTTTTCAATTGGAAAATGAACATTGAATTTTTTGCTTTCAATCATTTTAGTAATTGCCCTAAAAACTTCGTTATGCGCTTCTATCGGCACATTGTATTCCATTTCATTGAAACGAACCAATCTTGCTGATGCATATATTTTATGACTATGAAAGACTTTTCGGGAATTAGGAATGGAAGATGCAGAAATTTTAGAAACGGTTTTATTCATCGAAGGAACAAAACGAGCCAATTCGCATAAAACCTTAAATACGTAGTTTTCAAGAACGTATTCCGTGAAGTAATTAATCGGACTTACTTTGTCAGGCTGTCCGTTTGCGATGTTGGATGTTTTTGTCCAAATCTTCGTCGAGTGCGGAAAATAGTAAAATTCAAAATTGCGATTGTCTTGATTGAGTTGCTTATAATTATCCAAAACATAGTTAATGTCTTGCATTTTATTCACCAATTCCAGTTTGTAAGCAGGAACGCATTGCAGCGTAATTTGAGTAATAATGCCCAAAGCACCTAGGGAAACTTGTGCGGCTTTGAATAAATCTCGGTTTTCCGTTTCCGAACAGTCAACAATCTCACCTTTTCCATTGACAAAACGAATCGCTCGAACTTGCGTGCTAATCGTACCAAAAGCCAAACCCGTTCCGTGCGTTCCTGTGGAAATTGTTCCTGCCAACGATTGCACATCAATATCGCCAAGGTTTTCCATCGCCATTCCTTGTTCAAACAATAAATCGCCTAGCGTAAATAGTTTTGTTCCGCCTTTGATAATTGCTTGCAAGTTCTCCTTATCAACAGAAACCAATCCTTGGTATTTGTCTAAATTGACCAAAATATCCTTAGTGACCCAAAGCGGATTGAAGGAATGACCAGAACCGATTATCCGAATGGTTTTGTTTTCCTGAATAGCCTTTTTTACAACGGCTTGTATATCCGCCTCTGTGTTTGGATATTCAATTTGGCTAGGATGCCATTCAATTCGTTTTGACCAATTTTTCATCTGATTCTATTTTGTGTTACGTATAGTACGAATTTACACAAAAATTTAAAACAAAAGGGTCGGACGCCTTGAATGCGTCCGACCCTTAACCTCAAACAAAAAAAGCCCCAGTCCGCCGTTCTGGACTGGAGTCTTACATCTAAAAAACGCAGCAACATGATTCTTTATTTAGGGAAATAAGTTATCTGACTTCTCTCAGAGAGCAAAGCGAACGTTCTGACCTCTGACTTCTTTTTTTTAAAAGTCTTGATTCAGACCTGTTAACCTTCTTTTTACTTTTAGCAGTTTTCGGACTTCGCTCAATTCGACCAAAAATGGGTCAAACTCTTCGCTGTTGTCTGAAATCAATTTCAAATGTGTGCATTTACCGTAGCGATTGTAGCAACGTTGAACCCGTTTTACCCAAACGGAATTATTCGCAACAACGGCATACACTTCATTGTCTTCGACTTCATCGTTATTTTCTAATGGCGTACAAATCACCATATCTCCACTTGAGATAGTCGGATTCATAGAATTGCCATTGATATTAAAAGCAACTAAATCACCGAAAACGCCTGGAATCTGAAATCGTTGATTTTCTTCTAATAAATCGACACCAACTGTATTGCTTGAAAAAGCTTCAATGTTGGTAAATAATATGTTTGGTGAAAATGGAATATTCAAAACCTCTGCAAGTTTTTGTTCGGGATTCGGTAGCGGTTTCTTATTTGGAAAAGGTTCTCCTTCTCCTTGAAACATATACGCTTCACTAATCTCGAAATGTTGACAAAGTGACTTTGACTGGTCATACGTTATTTTTCGTTCACTTCTCAACCATTTATCTATAATATGCCCCTTAGTGCCTAGCTTTGCAGCAAACGCACTTTTACTTTTTTGACGGTTATTTTTGACAACTTCACCACGTTTTTTTAGTTCTTCATAAACCAAAATAAAGCGTTGATTCAGTGCCGTTCTACTTGTGTTTGGCATAGCTTTTAGATTAATGAACCTCTAACAAAAACGTATAATTTCCTTTCACTATCTATACCGCTAAATTAAACCAAATAGTTTCAATAACCAAATTTTTAAACAACTTTTTGTAAATTATTTGATGTCAAAAACGCTTTTAAAAACAAAATGTAACTTTTTTGATTTATCAGTTTTGTGCTTTTGCTAAGTCTGACACCTGACGCCTCTTTTCTATTCAAAAGAGCAAATTTTACGGACTACTTTATAAATACGAGTATTATAATCAACCACCTCCGTAAATGGAGAATGCTCTAAGTAGTTAGCAGAAATCAAAGTCAATTCAATTTCGCCATCACGATTTTTCATTTTCTTTAAGTACTTCACCCAAAGTTTTCCTTCGTGCTTCACCGCATAAATTTTATTATCCTTAATATCATCAATACGTTCTACAGGCTCACAAATGACTATATCCGTGTTATTAATCACAGGTTCCATACTATTTCCCTTAATATTAAAGGCAACAAGGTTGTTAGAACGCATGTTTGGTAACGTGAAATAACTCATTTGTTCTGGCGAGATAGCACCGATAGTTGTTCCTGCAAAAGCTTCAACGGTTGTAAACATAATGCGATGAGATGCATTTTCGTTTACATCATCCAATTGATATTGAGGAATTTGATAATCATCAAATGGTTCACCCATTCCGTCTATCATGTACGAAACACTGATGCTATATTCTGAACAAAGTCTTCTGGCGTGCTTATAATCAATATGTCTTTTGCCGCTTAAAAACTGAGAAACGATATGACCATATTGTTTTGAACCCAAAATCCTTTCCGCAAAAGCTGATTTACTTTTTTGTGCATGATTTCGTACAATTTCGCCACGTTCTTCTAACAATTTGTAAACCCTTATAAATCTTTGATTGAGTTGTATTCTATCTGTTTCTACCATAATTGTAGATTTAAAACATTTTTGTTAATTATATCGCAATTTAAAACAAAAAAATGTAAAAAACAAAAAGTTTTAAAACTTTTAATTTAAAACAAATAGTAAATGACTAACAGTTCGTTTTAAATGTAGCATAGGCATTACTCGGTAAAACCTCGTGAGCTTACGGTTCCTGCCTGTGACACTATGTTTGCGGCTGATGCTTGTTTGCGTCACAGACAGGAATCCCCAGGTTTCGGGACAAGTTGTATGTGCTACTTTTTACATAATATCAAACAAATAGTTATCTGCTTTAAAGTTGGCTAAACTCGCTTCTAACCAGTTGTTGAATAAGTGCTTTTTATTACGTCCAATACTATTCCCTAAGAGTTTACCATCATGTGTGATAGTCATAAACATAGGTTGTGTATTGCTAAAAGCTAATTCCATTTGAATAACAGCATTCAAATTACCAATTGTTTTGATAGGTTTTTCTCTTCCATAAGTCATTGGTAAAGTTTCACTGAATTTATCCATATCCAAATAGTTGATAGGTTTTCTATCATCAACATATAATACTATAGGTACAAAATGTTCTTTTAAGATTTTTTGCACTTTAGAATTTGTTAAAACTTTGTCTTCAAACATTCGGTCAGAAGCTCCGTGCCAAGTGAAAAATACCAAAACTGGCTTATTTTGCTCTTTTGCACAATCTAGCCCATCAAAGAAGTTATGATAACCATCAATTACAAAAGATGTACTGTTGTAATTAATCGTATTGTTACCACAAAAATTCCAAGAATATTGGACATTGTCAGAATGACAACCAAAGCAAAAAACAGAAAGAATCGTGAATAAAAGTAGGTTTCTTTTCATGATTTATTATTTTGGTTAATGGATAAATTTATTGACCGTTTTAACTTTTAAGGAATACATCAAAAGTAGTTACAACGCATAGTAATTGCCGTTATCAAAACATTAAATTCTTCTTAATGAGAAGTTTAAGTTTGAATAATTACCTTAATTTAAGTTATTTTTAATGTTTGATTAGCTATATGAAAAGCCTAATATTGATATAAGTATTTAGTTCTTATCTCCTTTATTATTAACGTTTTAATACTAAAAACCGTTCTCTAAAAGTGCTTTATCTTCAAATAAATTGAAGATTATTTAACTTCTATCGTTATAGTAAAAAGGTAGTTTTATTTATTTCAAATAAACGGAAGTTATACATTATATTAGTAGATAAATTACCCATAATAAACTAGATAAAACCCTTTATCCCATTCAAAAGACAAACTTAATTTTAGTTAATATGAACAAATTTTCTCTTCACCATATATTCTTATTGGCTACATTAATACTAATGTTACCTGCGTTGAGTTTTGCTCAGATAGGTGATGATGTAAAGTTGGAAGACTTTTTATTGGATATGCAAGTCACTTATAGTATCAGCATTACTTCTGACCAAGAATTAATCGCAGGTCGATATATGCCAAAAGGATTTAAAGTAAAAGGCGCTGTAAAAAAAATCTTGACGGATGCGCTAAAAATCCATGATTTGGAACTCCATGAAATTTCTGATAGAAGTTTCTATATCACCGCAGGAAAAAAATATAAGCCACTTACTAGCAAAGAACCGCCTGTTTTGGGCTTGATTAGTGGAATGGTAAGAGACGAAACAGGAGAAGGACTTCAAGGCGTTCATGTGTATATTGAGGGTTTTAAGCAAGGGACATTTACGGGTAAATTTGGCACATTTCAGCTTGGTCAAATTCCTCAAGGCAATTTTGATGTTCAGTTTTCATATATGGGCTATATTGACAAAAGAGAGGATTTTAAAGTCACTCGAAAAAATCGAAATCATACCTTTAATATTGCCCTTTCACCCGATTTACTGTCTTTACAAACCATAATTATCACTGGTGTGACGCACCCGATTATCAACTTGGAATCTGGCGTAGCGGCTACCTCGATTAGTCAAAACGACATTTTTGACCTTGCGCCACGTTCTACGGCTGATGTATTGCAGAAAATCCCTGGCTTCTATGTCGAAACCTCAAATGGCGAAGTGGCAAATAGTTTGTTTTCAAGAGGAATGCCTTCGGAAGGAAGTTATCAATATGTTACGTTTCAAGAGGATGGTTTACCAATTTATGAAGGCGGAAATATTGACTGGATGCCTGTTGATATGTTTTATCGAATAGATGGAACGATAGATTTGATAGAAGCGATACGAAGTGGTTCTTCTGGTATTTTTGCAAGTAATGCACCTGGCGGAATTATCAACTTTATGAATAAAACGGGCGGAAGTATAACTAAAGGTACTTTCAAAATGCAAACTTCTTCTTTTGGTCAACTCCGAACGGAGGGAGAGGTCGGCGGACCTATCGTGAAAGGGAAATGGCATTATCACCTTGGCGGATATTATCGCATTGATAATGGCGTGAGAAGTCCAGGTTTTATAGCGAATAAAGGCGGGCAAGCAAAAGGAAATATTACTCGTATTTTTACTAATGGTTATATCCGATTAAGTGCTAAATATTTGAATGAAAGAAATGTTTTATACTCTTCTATTCCAATACAAAACACTAGAAAACCATCTGCTTTAGATGGTTTTAACCCAAATTACGGTACCATGACTTCGGTTAATTTCAGAAATATAGAAATGCCAACTCGCACAGAAACAGGTAGAATGGGTTTTGAAAAATATGATTTGGCGGACGGAATGCGCACGCACTTAGGCTATATTGGTACTAATATCAAATTTGATTTGGGCGACGGTTGGACGATTAGTAATAAGAACCGTTTTTCATTGATTAGAAATAAAGGAAACGCCATTCTTTCTGTTCGTTCAGCAATTGACGCAGCCGAATTTGCCAATAAAAGAAAAACAATCGGAAACGTCAGTACCGTTTATACTTATGTTAATGATGGTTCTGTTTTTGACCCTACTATTGGCAATGGAATGGTCATAGAGGCAGGTTGGTTAGCGAACCAACAAAATATGTATAACCTGATTAATAGCATTGAAGTGAGTAAGGAAACCGAAAAATATCAAGCTTCTGGAAATATATATATCAGTAGTTACGGCAATAAAACCAATCGCCGTTGGGCAAATATTTTGCTTGAAGGAACGGGAGAAGAGCCTGAATTATTAGATTTGGCTTATTATGATGACAATGGTTTTGTAGCGCAAGCAGCTACTTATAATGGTTTTAGTAATTTTAATTTATCAGATTCTTATCTTGGCGCAGACGGAAGGGCTTTTGTTGCGGCGGTTTATTTTTATGGAAAATATCACTTAGCGGAAGGTACTTTTGCCGATGGTGGCGCACGTTTAGAAAGTCTAGGTGCGAATGGTTCTGTTGAAAATACGGAAACCTATAACCTTGAACCCGAACTACAAAATAATACCGTTATCTCAAATGTTCTCTACTCTAATAATACTTCTACGCCTTACAGTATTGATAAATTAACTTATTCTTGGACGATTGGTTTTAACCATATGTTTAATGAAAATTCATCATTTTTTGTGCGATTTAGTGATGGTTTTCGTACGCCAGATTTTGACAATTGGCATCAAAACCAAGATGAGGGTGCTAGTGAGGTGGAACGTATTTTTCAATCTGAATTGGGTTATAAATTATCTTCTAAGCGGTACGCATTGCTCTTTTCTAGCTTTTACAGTTATATCGCAAATCAGGTCACGACGCTTTCTACTTATGATGCCGAAGAAATCATTATTGAACCGTTTGAACGGAATGCACAAACATTTGGTGGAGAGTTGGAAGGGATTGTACAGTTTACGCAAAATTTCAGTTTAGATATTACTGCAACTTTGCAAAAAGCAACCTATTTGATGGATAATACGCTTGTTACCAATCCAGATTTTCGTATCAATAGAAATGATGTAAAACGCATTCCTAATGTTTATTTTATTATTAAACCGACTTACGAAATCAAAGGAGTAAAGCTATTTAGTACAGCGCAATATATCGGGAAACGTTTTAGTGATGAGATTAATACGGATATTTTGCCGAGTTTTGTTTCCCTGAATTTAGGCGCAAGTTATAAGTATAAGTCTTATCGTTTCTTGATTCATGCGCAGAATTTGACAAACGAAATTGGCTTGACTGATGGGAATCCTCGTATTTTGACGGATAGCCAAAATGAACAAACTCGTATGGCAAAACCAATTCTCGGTCGCTCAATTATTGCAATGGCAACTTATCAGTTCTAAGAAAATTGTTATAATTGTTGCGACTAGCGTCGCTAATTGTTTGATTATTGCGCTCCTATTCTCACTGATTGATAACAAATATTTATGCGCATATTAGCAACAATTATAGCAATCAGCGACGAAAGAGCGCAACAATAAAGCAATTATTATGAAATCACTTTACGATAGAATACAAGAAAGTATTGAACACATCCGAACGATTACGGATTTTCAACCGAAATATGGGATTATATTGGGAACAGGTTTGGGAAGTTTGGCGGATGAAATTGACCGAGTAGCGACGATTAAATATTCGGATATTCCACATTTTCCACTTTCAACCGTAGCTTCGCACAAAGGAGAATTGATTTTCGGACATTTAGAAAATATTCCAATTGTGGCGATGTCTGGACGATTTCATTACTACGAAGGCTATTCCATGAAGGAAGTTACTTTTCCTGTTCGAGTATTGAAGTTTTTAGGAATTGAACAGTTATTGATCTCGAATGCAGCAGGAAGTATGAATCCGCATATATTAGGCGGCGATTTAGTTTTCATTAAAGATCATATCAATTTGCAGCCAGAAAACCCGCTTCGTGGCGTAAATGATGAGCGTCTTGGGCCTCGTTTTCCTGATATGCTGCATACTTATAATGCAGAACTGATTGAGCAAGCCATGAAGATTGCAAATGAAAAAGGCATTAGAGCGCACACTGGAATCTATGTTGGTTTACAAGGGCCAAACCTAGAAACGCCTGCCGAATATGCTTATATGAATCGAATCGGCGGCGATGTAGTTGGCATGTCAACTGTTCCAGAAGTCTTAGTGGCTCGACATATGAGTTTGCCTGTTTTTGTGTTGTCTGTGGTTTCCAATCAAAGTTATCCGAAAGAAGTGATGCGTGAAGTGACGCTAGAAGAAGTGATTGCTTTGGTCAATTCTGTTGCGCCTAAAGCGGCTTTGATTGTTAAAGAGTTGTTGATGTTTTTGAATGCAAATGAATAAGTTTTCATCTCATCATTTCTATATAAAGGCTGTTTTAGTTGCTAGATTTTGGCAGATAAAACAGCCTTTTCGTGAAATTAAGCTCCT
>CAZMEH010000152.1:0-2674 GCA_964564885.1 uncultured Saprospiraceae bacterium
GGTGAACAAGTTGACCCGTTGCGCTTGTTATTTTTAATAATAACGATTGATTGACATCAGTTTCATCTAATTCAATAAAGAAATGTCCTTGCGCTGGATTTGGAAAAACTTTTGTTTCAATAATTGGCGTACTATCGGTATTTGAAATAACAAATTTCCAATCATCAAATAAGACTTGAAGTGAGTCAATTGGCTCTACACCGAAAGGCGTTGCAGGAACAATTAAATCCATCCAAAGATTATTTGGGTCGTCACTTGGCTTGGCAACTCTAATGAATGCAGAAAGTGAAGAGACGCCTTCATTCAAACAACGAGAGTCTGCGCCAGGAATGTTTGCACCTTGCATAGCTGCCATCAGTTTATCTGCTAATGAACCTTGCGTATTCACAAATCTAGCTTCCATTGAATCCAGAACTTCATGACCAATCAAGATATTTCCTTGAATAGCATAATTTGCACCTAAGCGATGATCTTTAAAATCAAAGCAGTTAGCACCTGTGAACGCTGCGGTTCGAGCACTATTATTACCGTCTAAATCTGCAATTCCGTACTGGCGAAGGGAGGCATTATTACCTGCGTCATTTGCGATTAGCCAATTGATAATCTCTTGTGGAGATTTACCTAAATCCATTTGATTGCTCGCATTTTGTTGATTTGCTGCCAACCAATAAGATTGTGTATGAATCGCACCTTTTCCTGGTTTGACTTCACTAATGATAATCGCACTTACGCCCGAATTTGTTACATCTAAGCAAGTTGCGCCTGCGCTACCGACTTCTCCTGTTGTCGAGTCAACGGCAACGATAGAAAAAGTATCCTGTGCCATCACAAAATGTACAAAAAATAATGCTATAAAAAATGTTGTTATTTTTTTCATCAGGACTATTTTTGAAAATAAGCTCAAAAATAAGGCTTTTCACTCACTTCCTTATTTGGCTTTGAACAAAAACTAAATACAAACAGTTTATTTATTATAATAGGCAATGTGATTGAAAGATATTATTTTTGCCATCCATATGATTTGCAAAGTTTCCAAAACTTGATAAATCTAATTTATATAAAAAAATTATTAGATGTTTTTACCAATTTTTCCTTTAAAACTAATCGTTTATCCAAACGAGAAAGCCAATCTTCACTTATTTGAAGAACGATACAAAGAACTGATTAATGATTGCGAAAAAGACAATCTCACCTTTGGAATGCCTGTATTTATGAATGGTAAAGTTCATGCTTATGGTTGTGAGTTAAAAATCGAAGTAATTCAAAAACGCTATGACGATGGCAAAATAGATGTTAGCTGCCGAGGTCAGCGTATTTTTAAATGTTTAGATATCAAAAATTCTGTTGAAGGAAAATTATATGCTGGAGCAGAAGTAGCATGGGTTAATCAAGATATGCAACAAAATATTTTGACGAATATTACGATTATCGAAAAACTACATCAGCTATATAAATTATTGAAAATAAATAGAACTATTCCAGCAGATCCTGCGGATGTTTGGGCATTTGATATTGCGCATCATATTGGTTTTTCGATTAATCAAGAATATCAGTTGTTGACTATTGAAAGTGAGGAAGAACGAATGACTATGATTGAAAGTCATATGACTAATCTAATTCCAACGCTTCAAGAAATGGAACGTTTGAAAGAACGGGTACGCATGAATGGTCATTTTAAGAATATTTCACCACCAAAATTTTAAAAATTAAAACACCATTTCAAATGAATGAAATGGTGTTAAAAAATGCTGAAAATCAGCAAGGGAGTATCTTTTTGTTCAATAACCTTGGCGGTTATTACATTGATTGTAAACTAGCTAGACTTACCAAGTTTTAAAAACTTTGTAAGTCTGACCTTTTACTTTTGAATAATGACTCTTCTCACATTATCGCCTACTTTGATAAAGTAAACACCTTCTGCAAGATGATTAATAGAATGCTGCACTTTACTTTCTACTAATTCAAACTCTTGTACTATCTGTCCTTGAACATTTGTAATTTGAACGATTGCTCCAATTTTATTACTTTCAATCGTTACGAAATCACCTGTTGGATTTGGATAGATTTGGAATACGGATGGTTTGCCTTCTAGTTGAACTGTTACAATATTGGAATACTCAAATTGTCCATCAAAGTCCAATTGCTTCAAGCGATAATAATTATCTCCTAGCATAGGACTTTCATCAACGAAGTTGTAATTAGATATTTCAACCGTTGTTCCGTGACCATCTACGACACCGATTTGTTCCCAAGATTTACCATCAATACTTTTTTCTACCTCAAAGGCTTCATTGTTTTCTTCCGAAGCCGTTTCCCACTCTAATAAGTTTGTTTGATTTTCTTGTGCTTGTGCCGTGAATGTGGTTAATTCGACAGGAAGTGCGGCGGCTGCTGCATAGCGCTGAGCATAAATACCTCCATAATCACCATCTTGTGAGCCAGAACCATAATAGAAATCTTCCCAAACAACTATAAAATCACCATCATTATCCATTGCAATTACAGGCTGGTATTGGTAATAAGTTGTATAAGTATTAACTAGAAATTCGTTATCTACTGTAGCACCACTATTATCGTATTGTTGTGCATAAATGTCGTGATAATATCCACTTTGATTATAACTATTCCAAGTAATCACAAAATCACCATCACTATCCATCGCTATTGAAGGATC
>CAZMEH010000153.1:0-2125 GCA_964564885.1 uncultured Saprospiraceae bacterium
AATTAAGATATTTTTAGTTTTATCAATGAAGATTGATACACATAATTTTAAAATCACTAAAACTTATTTATTATGAAAAATTTAATGGTACTTATGGCAATTGCTGTTGCAGCTTTTGCAATTTCTGCTAGCTTACCTGTTGAAAATGCAGGAACAACTATTGTTGGAACATGGAAAACAATTGATGATGAAACAGGCAATGCAAGAAGTCATGTTAAAGTTTATAAGGCAAAAGATGGTAAATATTACGGTAAAATTGAAAAACTGTTAAACAGAACAGAAGGAGAACCTGCAGATCCACTTTGTGAGGTTTGCCCTAAAGACGATTACCGTTATAATAAACGTGTAATTACTATGAATATCGTTTCAAAAATGAAAGCATCTAGCGATTTAACATCTGCCAGTGGCGGTTTTATTCTTGATCCAAAGAGTGGTAAAAAGTATAAATGTAGCATGTCTGTCAAAGAAGGCGGCAAGAAACTAAATGTTAGAGGTTACGTTGGTATTTCTGCTTTAGGTAGAACTCAAACTTGGATTCGAGTTAAGTAAGAATAACAAATCTTATTTCAAATAATAGTCTTTATTCACAGAAATTAAGGTTTCTCTGGATAAAGACTATTGTTATTTTGTAAAACTTTAGATAAATTCAAAATAGGATTTCAAAACCAAATCAGGTGCTTCAATCAACGGAAAATGTCCAATATCAGCCAATTCGATTACATCAGGATTTGGAATAATTTCTTTGTATCGATCCGCCATGTGTTGACCTGAAATAGGATCATGTACGCCGTCAATTAACCGAAGTGGAATAGTTGCTTTTTGCATTCCGCCAACCCATCGCTCTCGATTATCAGCTCGTTCTTGCATATATCGTATCAACAAATGAGAAACCGCCTTTCCGTTATTATAGTCAATCAAGTTCCAAAACTGGTCTAATTCCTTTTCGGTAGGCTGGGTATTTGGGCCAAAAATTCGTTTGAAACTCTTTCCTAATTTCTTTCGATTCAGCAATCCGCCAATTAGGCTACCGATAGGACTCATTAACAGTTTTTGAATCAATAAAGCGTGATGCGTTTCTGGAAATAATCCACCATTCAAAAAACAAATAGATTCTATTTCTAATCCGTTTTTCTTTTGCTCCATTCGGTCATTATACCTTGCTAATAATTCTTGAGCAACCGTATCGCCATAGTCATGACTAATGATTTTGACTTTCTTGATTTGCTTTGTATCTAGCCATTGTTCCAACAAATCAGCTTGGTCAAAAATACTGTAGGAATATTTTTTAGGCTTGTCCGAAAATCCAAAACCTATCATATCAAGCGTTAGCACTCGATGATTAGCCATTAGTTTTTCCCACATTTGCCACCAATCCCAAGAAGCGGTCGGAAAGCCATGAATAGCTAAAATAACAGCTCCTTCGCCTTCATCAATAGTAAAGATTTGATGGGATTTATAATTAAAATATGCTCCTTTATTTTTCCAATCCGTTAAAGTCATATTCATTCGTTTACTTCTAAAAAAGTTAACCAGGCTTTAGCAAGAATACTTTAAAGCTTACTTTTTATAATTCATTTGCCATTACAAATAACTTGTTTACGGTTTTCCAATTGCGGGTAGTTGCATGTACTTTTAGCTTTTTCTCAAAGAAATTATTTGTCATTTTTGCTCTTCCGTAACCGTTTGGTGCATAGAGATAAATGTCTTTATTTTCCAAAACATATTCCTCCGATGGATAATTATAACATGCTAAATGTTCCGTTTTTTCTTGTGTTGGCAGATCGCCTAAAAAAGTAATGTGCATACATTTTATATCATTTGCTTCGTCTTTTGCAAATGGATTATTCTCTATCACTCTTTGAAAACCCGTTGCTAGCTTAACGATGACAGGCACGTCAAAACCATACTTTTCTTCTATTTTACCTTTAATTTGTTGTTCTAAAATGGATTGGTTGGACTCTTCCGATTTGAATAAGATATTTCCACTTTGGATATAAGTTTTAACACTTTGCAAGTTTAATTCTGCTAAATGACTTATCAGATCTGCCATTTTTATTTTTTTCCTCCCACTTACGTTAACTCCTCTAAGCAAAGCGATATATGTTGTCATAAGTTTTTTTATTCA
>CAZMEH010000154.1:0-1842 GCA_964564885.1 uncultured Saprospiraceae bacterium
AAGAAAAAGAATCAAAATTTAATTAAATTTCTTGACCTACTTTATAGCAAGTCTATACTAAAACAAGCAAATCTTATACTTCAAAACCCGTAAATAGAAGTATATATTTTGAAATACAAACCTTGTTGGCGAAATGGAATATTAGCAAATTAGCCTATATTAGTTAGTTTAAAAAGTAAGCTATACCTTTGCTTACATGTTAGCAAAAATGAAGTAACTTTTTAGTAAAAAATATACTAAAAACCAATTAATTACTATCACAGTAATTTTCTGAATTTTAAAAACTTTTTCCTTTTTTTTAGCGTCAAATCATTCATTAGATAAAAGGTAAAATTACTTATTTCTTTTTTGCAAAATTTAAAGAACAAAATTTTTTAAACTAACATTACAAATTAAGAACAATGGCAAAGGTTAAATTAGAGTATATTTGGTTAGATGGATACGAACCTCAACAATCAATAAGATGTAAGACAAGAGTCTTAGATGCTTCTAAATTCAGTGGTAAATTAGAAGAATGTCCAATGTGGGCTTTTGATGGTAGTTCTACTCAACAAGCTCCAGGTGGTGCTTCTGACTGTCTAGTTAGGCCAGTTTTTGTTTGTCCAGATCCAGGTCGTAAAAACGCCTACATAGTAATGTGTGAGGTTTTAAAGTCTGACGGAACTCCTCACGCATCTAACGGTCGTGCAACTATCAACGATGATGATAAAGATTTCTGGTTCGGGTTTGAACAAGAATATGTACTTGAAGATGTTGCAACACGTTTACCATTAGGTTTCCCTGCTGTTGGTTTTCCTGCTCCACAGGGTCAATACTACTGTTCAGTAGGTGGTAGAAATGCTTTCGGTCGTCAAATCGTAGAAGAGCATTTAGATACTTGTATAGAGGCTGGCTTGAACATAGAAGGTGTCAATGCGGAAGTAATGGCAGGACAATGGGAATACCAAATCTTCGCTAAAGGTGCTAAGGCTGCTGGTGACCAAATTTGGGTAGCTAGATATTTGTTGGAAAGAATTGCGGAGAAGTTTAATGTAGTTGTAAATTTACATTGTAAGCCTGTAGCTGGTGACTGGAATGGTTCTGGTATGCATGCTAACTTCTCAAACACTGCTCTTAGAGAGTCTGGTAAGAAAGAAGTTTATGATCAGACTTGTAGTAAATTCGCTACAGATGAAGCAATTGCTGCTTGTATCGCTGTTTATGGTCCTGATAATGAATTACGTTTAACTGGTTTGCACGAAACACAAGCTATCGACAAATTCACTTATGGTGTTTCTGATCGTGGTGCTTCTATTCGTATTCCAATTATCACAGTTGAAAACAACTGGCACGGTTGGTTAGAAGACCGTCGTCCAAACTCTGCGGCTGATCCTTACAAAGTAGCTGCTGTTATTATCGACACGGTAAAAGGATAATTTGATTTTAGTCCCGATAATTGTCGGAAGTGGGTTTATGACTTACCTGCTGCAAGCAGGCTTTAGAATTAAACTTGTTTTAATATAAAAATAGAAGCGTCTGTGATTAAATTTATTTAATCGCAGACGCTTTTTTTATTTATTATATTGGTAAATAAATAGGATTACAGAACAAACCTTATTATTCAGTACCTATCAAAAACTAAAAGATGAACCCTAATCATCCAAAAGAATGCGAACGCTGCGGTGCAACTTTAGATATTAATGGAGATTTATGCTACAAAAGAGATTGTAACGATGAACCTGTTTAAGAACTCACGCTAAAATAATTGATAAACACCTGACTTTCAATAGATTAGTAGTTCGTTTCTAAACAAGTTCTATACTAAAAAGACATCTTTAGTCCAAAATGTGGCAGAAGGTCTTC
>CAZMEH010000155.1:0-2333 GCA_964564885.1 uncultured Saprospiraceae bacterium
GAAGAGGCGGCTAATCTGTTGGAAATCGCTTTGAAGTCCAATTTAACCAACTTTGGACAAAATCATCCAACCGTCGCAGTTCGCCAATCTAATTTGGCGAACGTGTATCGAAATTTAGAAAAGAACGATATGGCTAAAATTCTCTTTGAAAAAGCTCATCAAACCTTTTTAACACAATTAGGAGCAAATCATCCTAATACTAAAACCGTTGAGCAATTTCTAAACCATTTTGAATAACCATCTCATTCCGCCACTAATAACCACACATCCCAATTTTATCTAAAAAAAATAGTTTACGTTTTCTAAATAATTACCTTTGTCACCAGACAAACAAGGTATTCTAAAATTGTACGGAGTAACCTAAAAAAAAATTAAAAAAACTATTTATATGAAACATTTCATAGCATTCTTAGCCTTATTAATCACTTTTAATTCCTTTGGACAGAACAACAATACGTATCAATACAAAGTTGATTTGACCAAAGTAGAAGACGATAAACTAACCGTTACGTTGTTAGTTCCAGAAAACATTCGAGAGAAAAATGAAGTCGTCAAATTCCAAATTCCGAAGATTATTCCAGGAACGTATGCCATTTATGACTTCGGTCAATATGCTTCTGAATTCAAAGCCTACAATATAGAAGGCGCAGAACTTAAAACGAAAAAGACTGACCCAAACACTTGGGAAATCGAAAATTCTAGCGATTTACAAAAAGTCGTTTATAAAGTAGAAGACACTTGGGATACTGAATTGGTCGATAAGTTCACAGACGATTATGTATTTGAACCCGCAGGAACGAACTTTGAAGAGAACGTGAATTTCACCTTTAACTTGAATGGATTATGCGGTTATTTTGCAGGATTTGAGCGTTTACCATTTTATTTAGAATTTGATAGACCAGCCGATTTTTTCGGTGCGACATCATTGGATAGAAGCGGTGGAGATGAGGATACAGACATCTTTTTTGCACCAAATTATATGGATTTAGTTGATGGCCCAATCATGTTTTCAAAGCCAGATACGGCGATGATTAGAGTTGGTAATGCGGATGTTTTGATTGCAAATTATTCTCCAAAAGGGAAGGTTTCTGCAAAATTCATTGCGCAAGAAGTTGAGCCAATTTTGCAAGCACAAAAGGAATATTTGGGCGGAACATTGCCTATTGCTAAGTATGTTTTCATTATTTACTTGTCAGAAAATTCTAACTCTGGCGGTTTTGGTGCATTGGAGCATTCTTATTCTTCCCTTTATTTCTTGCCAGAGTCTGAGCCTGAAAATATTACTCAAATCGTTCGGGATGTTGCAGCGCATGAGTTTTTCCATATTGTTACGCCTTTGAATATTCACTCGGAGGAAATTCACAATTTTGATTATATCAATCCTAAAATGTCGGAACACCTTTGGATGTACGAAGGCGTGACGGAATATTCAGCTGGACACGTTCAAGTCAAACATGGACTCATGTCTATGGAGGATTACTTGGAAGTGTTGCAAGGAAAGATGCAAAATGCGGAAACTTTCAAAGACAATTTGCCTTTCACTACCATGAGTCGTTTGTGTTTGAAAGAGCATAAAGACCAATATTCCAATGTATATGCAAAAGGTGCTTTGATTGGAATGTGTTTGGATATTGAAATCCGTAAACGTTCAAGAAGGAAAAAAGGCATTCAGCAATTGATGCAAGATTTATCTAAGGAATACGGAAAAGAACAAGCGTTCAAAGACGAAGAGTTATTTGATAAAATCGGAAGATTGACGCATAAGAAAGTAAAAAAATTCTTATTAAAATACGTTGATGGCCCAACGGCATTGCCATTACAAGCTACTTTTAAGCAAGTTGGCATTAACTATTTTGCAGAAAAAATGACACAAGTATTGTCTCCTCTTGGTGGACTTGGTCAAAAAAGTATTGGTTTTGATGGTACAGGTTTTTTCATTGCTAGCCTTGAAGGAATGGATGATTTTGGAACAGTTAATATTGGTTTCAAAGCTGGTGATAAACTACTGAAATGGAATGGAACGGAATTAAATGTAAAAAATATCAATCAACTCATTGGAACTTATATGCAATCGGTTGAAGAAAACGATGTTTTGACCATTACCGTTAATCGTGCTGGTAAAGAAATGGATTTGAGTGCTAAGGTTGTCAAAATAAATAAATTGTCTCAACATGTTTTAGAATTGAATTCAAATGCGTCTAAAAAGCAAATCAAGCTACGTAAAGCATGGTTAGGTGATTATAAGATGGCAGCAGAAATGAAATAAGTACTTAGGTAGTAGGCATTAAGTAGTAAGTAGTAAGTAAAAATTTGTCTTGATTTTCAATGACTTA
>CAZMEH010000156.1:0-4690 GCA_964564885.1 uncultured Saprospiraceae bacterium
AACTAAAATCAAAAAAATATGTCTAAAAAAAACTTAAGCTGGGAAGCCTCATTAGCACGTCTTCAAGAAGGGAATACTCGTTTTGTTGAAGATAAGTTAGATGGTAAATTACAAAATTCTAGCCGTAGAAATCAATTAACTGGTGGACAATCTCCTTATGCCATCATATTAAGCTGTGCTGATTCTCGTGTTGTTCCTGAATTAACCTTTGACACTGGTTTAGGCGAAATTTTTGTTATTCGTGTGGCTGGTAATATCGCAGACACCTCTTCAATCGCTAGTATCGAATACGCTGTAGCGCATCTTGGCACTAATTTAATCGTTGTTTTAGGACACGAAAGCTGTGGCGCAGTAACTGCTGCAATCGCTGGCGGTGACAATGGATATAACTTAAATATGCTTTTAGCACACGTTCAGCCTGCAATTACTGCTTCTGAAAGTGGTGCTACCGTAAACACGGTTGTTAAGAAAAATGCTGAATTGACTAGTGGCGAATTAGTTAACCGTTCTCATATTATCGGAAATGCGGCTAAATCTGGAAAATTGAAAATTATGCCTGCATACTACAATTTAGGTAGTGGAGCAGTTGATTTTTTATAGTAAAATAAGAAGTCAGACCTCCCGAAGTTTCGGGATGAGAGACCATTCGCTTCGCTCATTGAGAGAACGCTTCGCTGAGAGAAAATAAAAAGAGTTGAATTTCGACTAATCGAAATTCAACTCTTTTTTTGTTATTAAAATGTCTAGTCCTAAGTAAGAAGTCAGAAGTCAGAAGTCAGACCGTCCCGAGTGCTCGGGACTGAGAGAAGTCAGACAAAAAATATACTGACTGCCAATTGTTTACAAAACACAGCAAGACGTGAAAACTTTTGTCCTAGCACTTCAAATCTGACAGCCGCAGGCGTTCTCTCAATGAGCGGAGCGAATGATCTCTGCTCTCTCATCCCGAAAGTCTGACTTCTTACTGTATAACTACTTTTTTAATCACTTCTCCGCCCAATTTCTTATTCAATTTTTTTCTAATTTTCTCTTTAGCATAAGACAATTCTTGACGCAAGGAAGCTGCTTCTATTTGTATAAAAAGCGTGTTTTTTCTAATGTAAACTCGTTTTGTATAAGTAGAAATAGTTGGCCCCATCATATCACGCCAAGCTTCCGCCACTCTCGTTTGATTGAGTTTGGATCGGTGTCTGTAAGTCTTGAGCCATTGCTCCAAAACGTCTTTTAAAGGCTCGTCGTTTGTCTTTCTTATCATAGTTTTTGAGTTGTCGATGGACAAAGTATTAAGTTGTTGAGTTATTGAGAACAGTGCAAAAATTGTTCCTCAATAACTCAGCCACTCATTAACTATTTCTTCTGTAATTGTTCTTTTTGTTGCTTCTTTGCTAACTCATCCATCATTTCCCAGAATTTTCTACCTGGTTCATACTTTGGATTTGTCTTAAATATTTGCTGCGCTAATTGATAAGCCTGTTGCCCATTTTGTTGTATTAAAGCCTTTCTAGCCGTAAAATAATTAGCCCTCAATTGGTCTTTCTCACGTTGCGCCACTTGAATACCTATATCATAAATTTGTGGAATATTTCCATTGTTTTCAGAAAATGCTTCGATGTATTCAAATACTTTTTTAGGGTTGTATTTCTGTGGCTGAACGTAACAGTTCGTCAAGAAATAATAACCATTTGCATATTTATAATTTAAATCAATCGCTCTTTCAAATATCATAATAGTGCTATCCAATGCAGCGTAATCTGGTCCAGCTGGATTAGTACGTTTTGACGTTTCATATTTGAAATAGTGGTACATACCAGCCATTCCAAGCGTATTTACATGAGAATCAGACAATCCCATTGCACCATCTACCGCCTTTTTCATCGTTGGATAGTCACCAAGACTTCTAGCTGCTTCTGCCAAACCGAGCCAAGCCAATTCGTTTTTAGGATAAACGGCTAACTCTTGATTGAATGCAGTAATCGCATCTTGAAAACGCTGTTCGCTCAATGCTTTTCGACCTACTCCGCCTGCTTTGCTCGTTTTCTTACAAACAGCACCCATCGTTACGCCGTCAGACTTCTCTTCGTGAAGCACCTCATAAGGAGGCCAAGCACCACTTTTCATATGTCCTTCGTTCATAAAACGATTAAACAAAATCGCATAATCCCAATTATAACGTTTATCTCTTTCCGCATATCTGCCCCAAAGCACTGTGACGTTTGGTGCATATGTTTTGAAATAGTGTCTAGCACCTTCTACTTGGTCAGACATGTAAATCGTAACATCTTTTCCTTCCTTAATTTCTGGAATATTTTCCGACGCCCATTTTACCAATGGTTTTACAGAAATCATCCAATAATCTGTCTCATAATTATGTTCAGCAGCTTTAGTTCCACCGAAAGCTTCATTCATATAAGTATAATGATATGGGTGATTTTTGACCATCCACATCAAAGGTAAAGCAAGTAATACGATAGGAACAATTGTCGTTGCCATCTTTGCTATTTTGTTTGGAATAAGTTCGCCCAACTTGCCCCAAGCGTAAGCAGCAAGCACTACTAAAACGGGATAAATAAACAAGAAATGACGCATTCCATCATACAATGGTGAGTCTTGAGAAAGTGCATAAAGTGGTGGAAATACAGCTGCAAAAGTGGTCAACCCAACTAATAAAGTATTTCTATTTTTATTTAAAAATGCAACTGGCAAGAACATCAACATTCCCAACGCAACCGAAATCGGCGCAGTCATTATCATCCATTTCGGCACATAATAACCTGGTAATCTATCTGACCAAGTATGCACGCCTTCGTATAACATTTGAATAGCAATATCGAAACTTGACATTTCCTCTAATGCTTTCATTGGATTTTCAATGGGAGATTCCCAACCGAAGGGCCAATAAAGCAAACCGCCTAAATAACCTAAACCTGCTGCTAAAGCACCCAGAAAAGCTATTTTAATCAACAATGGAATATTTAACAGTTGTTGGCGTAATTCTTTTTTCCAAAGAAATGCAATCATTACAAACAAGCCTAAATACGCTATTAATAGTAAACCGCCAATACGAACGCTGATTGCACCAGCGATTCCTAGTATCAGGTAGACTACTGATTTTACGCCTGGATTCGGTAATTGTTTGACAAATCGGATGATGTTCAGCAACGTAAACATATAAGCCGCAGCGAATGGAATATCTTTTGGATTGTTGAATGAGTGCCCGAAAATACGTGGCGAAAGTGCCACCATGAGCAAGGCAAGAAATGCAATTTTCCAACTTCCAGAAATTTCTTTGGCGAGTAAACCTGTGAAAAGCATCAGCAAGAAACCAATAAAAGCATTGACTAAATGTCGAGTTTCATATGGGTCAGAGCCGATAAAACCGTAAATTTTTGCACACAGGTAATCAAAACTACCACCGTAATAGAACAAGTTTGGCCCCATGTTCAAGGCATTCTGACCTTTATATTTTGTATCGCTACCTTCGTAGACGTAAGTTCCATCTGTCTCAAAATGTTGGTCTATCATCTCACCGTAGACCCTTTGAACATATTCATCACCCGTTACACCAAAGTCGCCATAAATAGTCGGAATGATTAAAATAATAGCTAAAGCAGTAATCACAAACAACAATCTATAAATGGAGTTTTCTCCACCGTTTGTTGATTTTTTGCCCATTTCACGAATTGGCTGTAAAATAAACCAATCAAATTTGATGCGCCAAGCGGTAAAAATGGAAACAAAAACCATCATAATACCATCTTTCCAAACACTTATTTTGCTATCCTCGACGTGTTTCCACGCAATTGGCATCGAACGAACGGTTGCGCCATTGAGTTTTCCTTTGTATAATAATTCGATGTCATGCGCCCAGCCAGCGACTTTCAAATTGGCAAATAATTCCTTGGCAATAGCCGCAGGATATAATTTAAAGCCACATTGTGTGTCTTTGTTTGTCAATGAAGTAAATAACTGAATAATGAAGTTGAACAGGTTTCCAACTATCTTTCTACTCATCTGAGCATCAACCTTAGAGTCTTTATGTTGACGAGAAGCGATTAGAATTTCATTTTCAGGAAAACGTTGCTCTGGTAATTTAGCTAACCATTTTTTAAGTTCAAGCGGTTCTGCTGCCATGTCAGCGTCAAGTGTCAAAATGAAATCACCCGTTGCTTTTGCGACACCTGCTTTCAGTGCGTTACCTTTGCCTTGATTTTTTTCTAATGCAATTATTTCAAAGTTAGAAGCATTTGCTAATAAACCGTCTAATTTGCTTTGAATAGCTGTAACCGTTCCATCAGAACTTCCATCATCAACGATAAGCAATTCATAAGATCTGCCCCATTGTTTGTCAAATTTACGAATACCGTTCACCAATAAATCAACTCGATTCTCTTCATTATAGCATGGAATGACCAAAGTTACATGGTCTTTTGGTTGAATAGTTTTCCAATTGACAGAAGATGTTCTCTTTGATGTTGATGCTTTCTTAGTTGCAGGTTTGCGCTCATTTTTCTGCGCACTTTTACGTTGGTTTTCTTGACTAGGTTTCCTATTCTTATTTGGCTTACGCTTTGACATATTTCCTATTTTATAAAATGGCACACAGCTGAAGGTTGACGGCAAGTGTACTTTTAGAATTTTTAATTTTAATAGCTTGATTAGAAATTTTGATATTTTCAAAACTCAATTACAA
>CAZMEH010000157.1:0-3626 GCA_964564885.1 uncultured Saprospiraceae bacterium
TTATAATTTATTAATTGTATTTCGTATTCCTTTATTGAAAATAATCATTTTTTAGACACAGAGGAATCAAAAAATCACTTCCAATCTAAGCACACAAAAACACACTTCCTATTGCCAAAATCTCCTATTTTCAATACCTTAGCCAGACGAAAAAATCAAGTAATTTTATGGCATATATATATAAAGGCACAAAAACATGGTGGAAAGAAGCCGTCATGTATCAAATCTATCCACGAAGTTTTAATGACAGCGATGGCGACGGTATAGGCGATTTGCAAGGCATCATTCAGAAATTAGATTATCTCCAACATCTTGGAGTAGATGTGATTTGGTGTAGCCCGATTTATCAATCTCCCAATGATGATAACGGCTATGATATTAGCGATTACCGAAATATCATGACGGAATTCGGGTCGATGGCTGATTTTGATGAATTGCTAGCAGGCGTTCATCAGCGAGGCATGAAATTGATTATGGATTTGGTGGTCAATCACTCTTCGGATGAACACGATTGGTTTCAACAATCTCGCCTATCCAAAGACAATCCTTACCGTGATTACTATATTTGGAAACCGCCCGTTGATGGTAAAGAGCCGAATGATTGGGAATCTTTTTTCGGCGGTAGTGCTTGGAAATTTGATGAATTGACAGGCGAATATTTCTTGCATTTGTTTACTCAGAAGCAGCCAGACCTCAATTGGGAAAGTCCGAAATTACGTCAAGAAGTTTACGATTTAGTCAAATTTTGGTTAGACAAAGGCGTTGACGGTTTTAGAATGGACGTGATTCCTATGATTTCAAAACCGCAAAATTTTCCTGCAAAAGGTGAACGTTCTTTCTACGAACTGATGGAACAAACTTATGCAAATGGTCCACGAGTTCATGAATTTTTACAGGAGTTTTATAATGAAGTATTGAGCAAATACGATATTATGACGGTTGGCGAAGGAATTGGCGTTTCGCAAGCGAATGCGAATGATTACGTTGGTTCGGATAGGCAAGAATTAGATATGATTTTCCATTTTGGACATATGTTTATTGACCATGGCGGCGGCGGTAGATACGATCCTGGTGAAATGGACTTCATTGAGTTTAAAGATATTTTCTCTTCTTGGCATGAAGCATTAGACGAACGTGGCTGGTTGAATATTTATTTAGATAATCACGATTTTCCACGAATGGTTTCAAGGTTTGGAAATGATAAAGATTATCATAATGAATCTGGAAAACTATTAGCTACTTTGATAATGACTTTGCGAGGAACGCCTTGTATTTACAATGGTTCAGAGTTCGGAATGACTAATGTTGCTTTTGACAATATGGATGATTATCGAGATATAGAAACCAAAAATTTCTTAAAAATACATATAGAAAATGGTGGTAATATTGATGATTTTTTAAAGATTACGCATCGTCAAGGTCGTGATAATGCTCGAACGCCGATACAATGGGACAATAGCAAAAATGCTGGTTTCACAACTGGAACACCTTGGATAAAAGTCAATCCGAATTATACAAGTATCAATGCTGTGGCAGCAGTTGCCGATGGCAATTCTATTTTAAATTACTATCGACAACTGATTGAATTACGAAAAGTGATGCCTGTTTTGATTTACGGTGATTATCATATCTTGGATAAAATGCATCCGCAAGTTTTTGCTTTTACTCGTTCTCTCGATGATAAAAAGGTCTTAATATTACTGAATATGTCTGACGAAAATATCAATTTTGAAACAGGATTAGCCATTAATCAATTGGATTTTGTGATTGGAAATTATTCCACTGAACAAACAAATGGTTCTCATTTTGAATTAAAACCATGGCAGGCGAGTGTCTTCTCCTACTTTTAACCTTTTTAGTGGAAACTGACTAATAATCGTCAGACAAACTATTAGCAGGTAACATTTCAAATAAAACACCTTTCTCAAAGCACTAACAGTCTGTTTTACTGCTGTTAGTGGTTTTAATAAGCTATTCACTTGCGTTTTTTACTAAAAAAATTTATATTAAGAAGATAAACAATAATAATCACTACTATAACTTATCATGGGCGAACTACTAAATATACGAACGATAGAACAAATCTTGGCAGAAACGCTTCCTGCTTCTAATAAAAAAGCGGTGGAGCCTTATCATAAACTATTAGATGATTTAAAAAAACTTGGTCTTTTCCGTTCCGAAGAACTCTATTTTCTAATAGAAAAACATAAAGACATTATTCTCGAAATTGATAAAGATAAAGCAAAGGAAATGAAAAATGAGTTGCTTTATATGGATTTTGAAGTATTCAAAACAACCTTAACTAGAATCAATAAAGGTCTTTTTTATGGTCATGTTGGCTTGACTAGAGAAGCACTCAATTTTGAATTTGGCGAAACTTGGACGAAATATAATTCAAATAAGTCTTTTGCTAATGATTAGTAAAGGAATATAAATAGTGACTTAATCCATAAATAACTGACCACTATATTTTAATTTAAATAATTAAAATCAATAAGTTCTATTTACGACCTACTGCCTACTATTTACTGCATTAGTCTTTCTTTTCTGTTGCTTTAGGCTTTTCTAAAATTTTCAAATAATCTTGAACTGCATCATTTGGAACGGCAATTGACAAATGATAATGTTTGATTTTCCAGCCATCTTCGGTCAAAATAACTACGCCAGACGAACGACAAACGCCCATCCATGTATCTAGCAATTCATCAAACCATGCCATTGTTCCATCTGTTGACAGATTAACAATACGTTCTGTTGGTTTAAAATCCCAAGCAGATTCTTTATCAAAAAACTCCTTAGACCATTCTTGAAGTTCATCACGCAGCCAACGTTCGCTGGCGTCCGTACCTATATAGACACCATCTTCGGTCATTGAACCAAAAAATACCGCTTCATCAGCCGTTGCCGCAGCGATATGCCAGTTATCCATCAGTTCATTGATTTCATCTGCTGGTTTTTTAACACAATTAGAACGACGGCGAGTATCTGTAATATTAATGATTTCCCAACCTGTTTCTGATTTGAATAATTGAAAATCATTCACACCGCAATGACTAAATTTATCGCCTGCATAAAACGAATATTCTGTCCAAACACTAGCTAATAATCCATCAACTTGCACATCATAACTCCAAATAATTTCGTCCCAAATGACTTCATGAGGCGTTCCAACAGTATTCAAGAATTTTTGCGGTTTATCCTTGAGTAGCATATGATCACCTTTTTTTGTTTTAAAAATGGTAAACATCTGAATATCATCAGCAAACGTTGCACTAACCATCGCACTATCACCTGCCCGCATTCCATCAAACATCATTTTCACAATATTAATGATGCTATCTTCTTCATTCACGCTTTGGGCTGAAACCGAAAACGAAAGTATTGAAATGCTAAAAAGTAAAAATATCTTCTTCATGATGATTGATTTTAAATGGTTGTACCGTCGTCCGATAGTTATCGGGATGAGTCGATTAGGTGATAAATCCTTAAATTAAATCATTCAATTCGAGGTTAATTATCATACTACTATTCATTTTAGAAGTCAGAGGACAGTACTCCCGAGTGCTCGGGATGTGAGATCGCCTACGGCTGTCAGAAATAAATAAATGGACAATTTATACCTAGCT
>CAZMEH010000158.1:0-12816 GCA_964564885.1 uncultured Saprospiraceae bacterium
AACAGCTTACCCGAAATTACACGCATTCGTTATCAAACATTAAGAAAAAAACAGCAGGAAAACAAGCTAACAACTGATGAAAGAACTGAACTACTTAACTTGGTAGAGGTAGTTGAAAATGCTGATGTAAAACGTCTTAAAGCAATGATTATGCTTTCTCAAATCAAAAACACTACACTTGATACTTTAACTAAAGAACTAGGATTTTATAACTCTAATGCTGGACTTTAAACCCAAAATAAAGTATGAGCAGAACCTATATCAAGAAAGCTATTCGAAAAAAAGTACTTGAACAAGCTCAAGGAATGTGTGAATACTGTAAAAGTCCAAGAGCTTATGCTACGGAGCTTTTTACTCTTGATCACATTATACCTATATCAAAAGACGGTTCAAATACAGCTAATAATTTAGCCTATTGTTGTAGTGGCTGCAATATTTTTAAATCTGATATTATTGTCATTCTTGCTGACAATGAGCAAGAATGGATTACGTTATATCATCCGAGAACACAAGATTGGTCAAAACATTTTGCTTGGAGCGAAGACTACAAAGAGATTATTGGCTTGACGCCTTCTGGTAGAGTAACTGTAGAATTGTTACGCCTAAATCGCAATTCATTGAAAAACCTCAGAGAAGTTTTAGTTGTTGTTGGAAAACATCCGCCGATTACAATAAGAAAAGAAGAGTAATTATTCTTCTTTTCTTAACTCATTCCTTTTCTAATTCTCAATTAATCGCATCATTAAGAAACTGCGCAACTGGTAAGGAAACCTTATAATTAGCAATAATCTTCTTTATTAAATCGTCGCTATCAATGAAATCGCTGTCTATTTCTGTAAAATAATAGAATTGTTTATTGGCAATAAGCGGTTGTGTAGCGTGCGCTTCTTTAAATTCCTTCGGAATGCGTTTGTGTTGTTCGCCTTGAATAGTTCCAAATCTTTTAACAAAGTTCCTTTCTGAAATTAACGATTTAAATTTTTCTGGTTGGCTGGCGATTGCTTGCCTAATATTAATCAATTGCATCTTATCGACTTGATACAATCCGCCGTACACTCTGATGGCTTCTGGATTAATTTCTAAATATAAACCTCGTGGATTAGAGTAATCTTTTTTGCTTGTCGTTGAAATTGAAGCAGAAGCGTGTAGTTTATAAGGTGTTTTGTCTTTTGCAAATCGGATATCTCTGTGAATTCTAAAAATAGAAGTCTTTGCGGTAGATTGAATACTCGGCTCTACTTTTTTCAATTCCTCAATCAACGCATCAACAAAAATCACAAACGGTTTCTTTACGCTGCTTTCATGTCGTTTCTTGTTCGCATGAAACCAATCACGGTTATTGTTAGCCGCTAAATCCATGAAGAATTTCAAGAAGTCGTTTGATAAATGAGCCATCTTCCGTTTGATATTTTAATTATTTTTAGATAACTTAAATATAAGCATTTCATATTTCATTATAAAGTTGTTTCAGTCTGTGAAATAAAAAAGCACAAGTTTCGACTTAAAAGTCAAAACTTGTGCTTTCTAAAATACCGATAATTCTCGGAGAAAACTATAATGCTGAAACCGTCAATCACTAAGGTGCTAACGAGAAACGAACCGTTAGACCTGCTTGTGTATTTGTAATTGGGAACGAAGCCGAAGTTTTCGGAAGCGTTCTACTTTGGTCAAAGAACAAACGTAAGTTCAAGCGACTGTTCACCTGATAATTGATATTTGGTGAAATACGAATCGTTGTCAAACCACGAGTAACTTGTGAAGTCTCTTGGTCAAGAACGTGATTTACCGTCAAATCATCACGGAAAGAGAAATCAAATTTGATGTCTAGGTCTCTCGTGCTGTTTCCTCCTTGAGTACTTCTACCTAGGTTTGGACTACTTTTATCCTTATCACCGTCCTTCTTCTTATTGTCTTTTTTATTCTTACCAAACGGCAATTCGTAGTTTTTGATACGATAACCAAAACCAATCGTAATTTCTGTCGTTTGTGTTTCGCTCAATTGGTAATCACGGAAATTCATGGCTAACGTACGAGATTTTTTGAAATTAAGGCGAGCTGTCATTTCGTTTTTCAAACGTACATCAATACCAATCAATGGTTGTAGTTGTTCTGTAATAACTAAATCTGGAATTTCAAACTCCGTGAAATAATTGGATGTAATTGGATTGAAATTGAACGGATCGTTCGGATCGTAATCCAAATCAGTAATAAAGCTATTCACACTTAATTTAGACGTATAACCATGCGTGATATTAACACTAGAGAAAATATCTTTAAAAATGTCCAACTTACTCAAACCATTATAAGTCAAACGCCAGTTTGGCATCGGTAAACGGTCAAACAAGTTTAAACTGATATTATCTGGACTTTTCTCTGTATAAGCTGCGATAAATGAAGGTATCAATACATCTTGTTGGAAACGTCCGTAACCTTCTTTATAACCTCCGTCAACCTCATGCGGACTACCTGTTATTCCGAGGCGTTCAGAAATAATTGAACGATTTTCTTCAAATGTTTTAAATAATGTTGATGTATTTGATTGATTATCAAATTGTACAAACATCGTATTCAAACTAAAGAAAGTAGTCGAATAACTACCTACATCACGAGGATTTAGGTGTTCATGAACAGTAGAATTCAAATCTCTTACTTTGAAAAACTCTGTACGGTTTTTCGAGAAATTCTTATTCGCTGTAATATCAATTCTGAAATCACGGAATGGTTCTAATGTTATTCTAATATCTAAAGTCTGCGTTGAATCTTGGATAAATTGTTGGTTCAAGAAAATATCATCTGAGATCCAATCCTTAGCAGCAGCACGATCGAGCCATGCGGTACTAGGTTGGAAACCAGCAATAAAGTCTAAACCTGGTGACGTAAAGGTTTCATCCATACCGATGTAAGAGGTTTCGGGTAAGAAACCTGGCAAAACGGTCGACAAACGCTCGCTATAAGTCACTTTTACCTTACGCAATAACAGCAACGGACGCACTAATATGCGTTCAGCTTTAGAAATTTTACGCTCTTTTTCCTTCTTTTTATTAATTTCCTTACTCGACAAACGTCCTCCTTCTCGTGGCGCTGTTCGTCCTTGACGATTAATACCACCTTTACGTTTTGGTGTTGAACGACTATTGATTCTTTTCAAATACTTGGATTTGTTGTATAATTTAACAAAATCCATATCACCATTCAATTGTCGAGATTGCCCGTTCTGAACAACATTACCCAAAGATATTGTATTCAACGCAGCAGCAGACCAACCGTAACTAGCATTTAGTTGCGCTCGTACTTGTATCCAATCCAATATTCCTATTTTCTTAAATGGTACAGTATAAGTAGCATTTATCGTGTGTGTATAATTCTTATTACGACCGAAATTTAAAACACCTTGTATAATACTATCCCTTACAGCTTCTGTGACTTCGCCAAATGGCTCATCAATCACAGCCATGTTATTTGCATTGAAATTAAAATCAAGGTTTCTAGCTAATTTCCATTGCAAACCATAAGTTCTATCCCATGTGAAACGCTTATCATACCAAGTATCATCTGCAAAACGATAAGTCGTTTCAGCATAACGCCTAATCATGTTAGAAGAAAAAGTCACATTGCTTGGAACAGGATTGAAATTAAAATCACGAATTAACGCAAACGTTTTTTCTTTATCCTTAATCCAAATCTTCTTCGGTTTTTCACCTTTTACTACGGGTTCTGGCTTTTTATTTTTAATGAATTTTTTGAACGGTGTGATATATTTAGGCTGCGTTCCATAACTATAGTTCAATGAACCACGATGCAAATTCAATAATTCGTTTTCGATATTCGGATCACGCTTAATGGTTTGTGTGAACGCATAAGTTCCACTGAAGTTTGAAATATCCCAAGGTTTTGGTTTTTCATTACCTCTTGCTCGTTGCTTTCTAACATTCGTAAAGTTGACACTACGAATAGAAGTATAATCCTGTGCACTTTCTCTAATTTGTTCCCGTTCTACAGGATCAATTGTTTCTTCCAGTAATTCTCTCAATGGAATATCCAACTGATACGGATCAAACTGAGGCGTTTTAATCGTACGAGACAATTGTGTATAAAATGGAATTTGAATACCTGTTTTCTTAGGAAAGAAACGTCCTAACTCAATGCTTGTCGCAATGTCATATTGGAAAACTTCCTCTTTTGAACGTTGTGCGAGTTTTTGGTCAATCGAACCATAACCGATACTACTATAACTAGTAGAACCTGTCACTGTTCCCAAATCGGCTAATTTGATATCTAAACGAGCCAAACCAGCAACACCGCCTCGTTCATCAAATCCACTAACACGCAATTCGTTTACCCAAACTTCGGCACATTGTGGTACACCGTCGCCATTTGAATTACGCAAACCAATCATAATACCTTTCACTAAACCAAGTGTCGGATTACCTTTGATTCTAATCTTATTATTTGGCTTATTCGGATCTAATTTTTCATATAATGTAGCTAATGAAATATCTTTATTATTACGTTCCAGTTTGATATCTTTCAATTGCTCTAACGCAAAGAAAATTTCATTTTCAGCTAACCAAACCTTTTGCTTATAGTCATCATCATCGTTTGGATCTGGTGTTGCTGGCGCAGCATCAGGATCTGTCATCGTTAATGGAATTTCATACTCATAGTAATTATTCTCAAAATCAGAACCCAATCTCATAAAAATACTTAAATCACCAGCATTACTTTGTTGTGTTTGGTCTTCTGCGTGAACATTCATTTTCAATTCTCTGAATGTACGCATATCCAAATTCAAAATCTTATAAACACCTCTTGCATCACCATCTTGTAAATCACAAACATTCAAAGATAATGCTTGCTCATTTTGAAGTGCATTCGTGATTGTTCCAATTGTTTGCTCACGTAAAATACCAGGAGGCAACACGTAAGGGAAAGGAAATTTAGCACTGTTTTCTTCAATATTTACTGCATTTAAATCAAAAATAGTGTTGTCTTCGTCATCTGGAACGATGAATAAACCAGAGTTTGTCAAACTTCTTCTATATCTTCTCCATTGATTACGAACCAATGCTAAACGAGCCATACGCAATACAACAGGTTCGTCAAAACCAGTCATATATAATCGCATAAAGCGAATAGAACGGAAATCTTGAATACCACCAACTCGTTTGTTAAATTGGTCAATTGGAATTTTCAATTGATACCAACGTTGACCTTCAACCGTTTCAATGGTATTGGTAACGAATTCATTTTCAATCATCATCCCAGGCTGTGCTGGATCTGGTGTCAACGGAATACGATATTCAAAAAACGATTCACTTTCATTTAATGTATTATCTCTATTGATATCTTCCGAGTCAGGAATATTAGTAGAAGAGGACAAAACACCTTGTGTTGATGGCTCAGAGTTTCCGTCAGGATTATTGAATCTCAAATAACGATCAAGAATTGAAGTATTTTCTGGAATACTCGGATCATTATAATATAAGAAGTCATCACCCGATGGATCCGCTTCAATTTGATTTTGTGTAAATGGACTTAAAGCTTGAATTTGTGCAATATAATCTGCAAAAAACTCGCTTTCTCCAGCATCATTCAAACCGTCCAAACCAACATCTTGCAATGCCCTTGTTTCTTCATTATTATCAAAAGCGTTCGTGATAGCTTGTGTTCTCGGAATACGTGACCAATTGGTTTCATCTACTCTTGATGTACTTCCTATGCCTGGCAGACCATTTTCATAGAAATTACGAGAATCTCGCAAAATATCTTCAGAAACGTTTCCTAAGTCAATATACAAATCACCACCTTGACCACCGACACCATCAATAAATGGACTCAATACCCAAATTTCAATAAATTCAATATTGGCTTGCTCAAAGTTGTTGGTTTGTAAACTTCTCATGATTCCGCCCCAGCGACTTTCAGGATCTATCAATTCACCATTAGCATTCATACCAGCAGAAATACCAGGAACACCATTTGCATCAAAATTATAAGGACCTCTTTTCTGTGGATAATAAGCTAAATCTAATGGACGAATATCAATGTTTTGACCAGGTAAAAGTTGCTTATTAGGAAAAACCTCTTGCTCCCGAACCAATCGCTCATAAGGACTGTCTTCACTTCCTGTTCTTAAATTTTGATCAATCTGATACCAAGACAATCTCGCACGATTCATACCAGACACCAATGAATCTACAAATTCTGCCTCTGGAAACAAACCCGTTCGAGGAATGGAAGCCAATGACCAAGTCGTAGCAGGTGTACGTAAATCGAAAAATGTTGAAGCACCTTCAAAGTCATCAATATAAACCGTTCCTTCTCCATCTAATTCTACCGCCTTATTGTGTCCTGGCTTCAACCAAGCACCTTCCATCACCAATGAAATATTTGATTTGGCTTTCGTTTGAATTAGAGGAATCTTATCTACCATTTTCGTGATCCAAGGTGCATCACTGCTATATTGCAAATCTAAACCGTAAACACTATTTCGGATTGGATCATCTCCAAAGTTTACTTTTTGTGTAAATGGTCGTTCTGACAATCTTAGGAAAGTACCTCCAATAGTGAAATTATCACTAATCCAATAATCCAATCGAGTACCAATCATTGTTCGTGTTTGGAAACTAAATAACGAATTATCTTCATAAGAAACATTGATTTGAGCACCTGAATTTAGGATACCGTCATTCAATATTTTTATTCGACCAATATTATAATCTACTTCATAATCTTGTCCTTCCACCAATACCGCACCGCCCGCTCGAACCGTGACCGAATTTCGAGGAATATTAAATGCACCTAATGAAATCTCAGAAGAAACACTCGAACGATACGTACCTTTTATTAAAAATCGGTTAAACTCAGGATATTCTCGGGCAATAATGACCGTGGAATCATAGAGTTGATTATAAATATATTGTTGGGCAATATCTAATTCCGTAATTGGGTCAAACTCTTTTTCAAGTGAACTACCAAAGGGTTCTAGCACAGGAAAGGTAATTCGACCGTTTCGTGGATTTATCGTCAAACCTGTTACCCAGTCAAATACACCATCGGGTATCGGGTCACCTGTTCTATTCAAATTATCTAGGTTCAATACACTAATCAACTGACGCTGAGAAATAGAAGTATTCCCTGGAATAAAACGCTTCACACCACCTTCTGGATCTTGGTATAATAAATCTAACCTAAATTCTTCTTGACCAATTTGATATGCCCCAAGTGAATAAACGTTTTTCATCATCAAATCCCAAATCGGTAAATCGACACGTGGCGAAGAACTTTTCAACATTTTCGTAACTAGTACACTTAATGTATCTGGATTAGTTGGCGATTCTTGTGCAAATTCACCTACTCGATACATATTACCATTGTACGTATATTCATATGCGACACCCAGTACGTCTTCTGGCTGCATCGCAAAATTCAATGAAACATAACCTAAATCCGGATGAAAGGTAAATTCTGATTGCTGCAATTTTCTGGCACGAACTTTCTCGAAGTCACGTACTTGCTGCATGTTGAATTGAGGACTTTGAAGTGTTGCTACCGCAGTATTTAGATTTCTTACTTGCGGATTACTTAATATTTCTTGATAAATCGTATTTGCAGAATCAGAAGGTAAACCTTGACCATACAAATCTCTAAAGACTGGCGTAATTGGTGCTAATAAACTTGGATTATCAACCGCCATTTTGTCCCGATCCGCTTCTCCTAAATCAGCAATAGCGATGATATCACGTACACCTTGAGTTGCGCCACGAGTATTCGTTACCCAAACTTCCATTTTGGTAATTTTGAATAACGTATTGATTTGTGGTAAATTACCTAATGCTCTTTCGTAGTCATTTCTGTTAAAATGAGACAGGAAGAAGTGACGATTTTCATCATATCTATCTGCAGTTACTTCAAATTCTTGCAACTGACTACCACCTTGAATAGTCAAGTTTTGGCGTCTTGAACGCTGTTGTGACATAATACTAGTCACCGTCAATCGACCAAATTGCATTTCCGTTTTAATACCCAAAAGACTTTGACTTCCTTGTATCAACTGACTTCTCAATGGCAACGAAACCGTACCAGCTGTAACACTTTTCAGTATTTCATCTTCGTGTCCTTGATATTCTAGTTTAACTTGATTATCAAAATCAAAAGACGCTTGTGTATTATAATTAGTAGATAAATTTAATTTATCACCAATCTTACCAATCACGTTCATTTGAATATTCATATCAAAGTCAAAACCACCTTGACGACGTTGACGCTCTGGAATCACAGGATTGTCGATACGCTGAAAATCAGCTCCAAATGTCAAGTCAATATTACCTTGTGGTCGAATATCAATTTTTTCTCCACCAAATATAGTTCGCTCTTCAAGCGGCTTTGCCAAGTCAAACTGATCGATTGGATCATTACTATTGGTTACTTTTTTGTTCAACGAACGGAAGTAATCCATTTGTTCTTGCTCTTCGCTATATTTTAGGTATTCCTCAAAAGTCATGTACATTGGAGGGCGATAATTAACGCCGCCGATGGTTTCCGTAATCACATACAAGCCTAAATCTGGATTGTATTTAATATCACGTTTGATTGCCGCTGGATCGCCTAAATCAAATGGATTGTAAGTGCTATCCGTAGCAAAGTTACCTGTACGATCTTTGATTCGAGGGAAAGTATCAGGTTCTGGTGCTGGTACTTTTTCTATCAAAGGTTGTTTTGTTGGAATCTCTTTTGTTGGATTAGACAATACTGATTGGTAAGTATTTTGAGCCTCTTGTGTAACACCTAAATACCCATTGGATATATAAGCAAAGAAACTAACACTCATCAAAATTAGTAAATTAAAGATTTGCTTTTTCCCATTCATAAGTCTAACTATATTGGTCATTTTTTGAATTTCATTTTATAAACGATTGAAATTCAATTTTTTACATTTTTATATTGATTTTTTATTTTTCATAAAAAATCAATTAATATTCATCGTTTATTGTAGTAGTATGTGAAAAGTAAAGAAACCACGATTATTATCGGGAGGAGAAGATTTTAGGTTTGAACAAAAACTCAACTTTTTCTATTTATAATAGAAGCAAATATAGTTGATTATATTATTCTAAATAAATTAATCTCGACATTTCTTTAGTAACAAATACACAGTACAATATTATGTAGAATAAGCATAAAACTTATTCTATCCGAAAAAAATTATGTAAAAATATACTTTTACGTTCATATCACGACAGTAAAAGTGTAACGATTAAAATTAAGTATTGTGTAAAGAGTGCTTCGATATAATATATTTAGAATTTGTAAAATTTTAGCTATCGGATACCTGAACCATCGAATTAAGATAGTAATTTCAATGCTTTTTTTATCAAGACCTCAACTTTACTAACCGTTGGGTCTTCTTTTAATATTCTATTCAGTGCTTTTTGAACTTTTATCTTCATAAAACCTAATGTCACCAAAGCTTTTAACGCTTCTTCTCGTGCTGTATTGCTTGCAGGTTGAATGAGTAGTAAAGGGTCGTCACCAGATTCTTTCATCAATTTATCTTTCAAATCAAGAACAATCCGTTTTGCTGTTTTATCTCCAATACCTTTTATCTTCTTGAGCGCCAATATATTTTCTCCAATAATAGCAGCTCTTAATTCCGCTGGCGTCAAAGCAGATAACATAATCATTGCAGTCGAAGAACCTACTCCACTGACCGAAATTAACCGAGTGAATAATTGACGTTCAGTTCCGCTCTCAAAACCGTATAACGTTTGACTGTCCTCTTTTACCAAAAAATAAGTCAATAATTTTACTTTTTCTAAAGATTGTATCTTAGAATAAGTCGTCAAACTGATATTTATATGGTAACCTATACCGCCTGTTTCGACTAAAACGTAAGTCGGACTTTTATATGTAATTTCGCCTTTTATGTAGCTTATCATAGTTTTTGTATTGTATAGACCTGCCGATTACTGTCGGTATCGCTGAGAGAGCAGAGACCATTCGCTTCGCTTATTAAAAGAACGTCCAGAGTGCTCGGGACTGTCAGTTTTTTTGTATTTATTCAATAATATTATTCGCAATTACAGAACAAATTTACTTTTTTAATTGCTAATAACGTTATCCTCTATTCTTTCAAACAAAACCAATTCTTTCAAATCTAAGTCTACTTCTTTATATTTATCTAATATTGCTGTTCCTTTTTTACTTATCACATAATGCATTTGACTCCCTTCTTCCAAACTAATTTTCTCGTACCTCATAAAGTAAACTATTACATTCCATTTCAATTGTGGATGTTGCTGAATACTCATTTTATCAACTTCTACCGTCTGACCAATTATTTTAACGTCTTCTATCAAACCTTCATCCCGATTATAAGTATTCCAATTACTTATCATTAAAGAAAAGGAAAAAACTATGATAGAAGAACTCAAAGTACCGACATATCTAAACCAAGACTTATTTGATGCTTTTTGTAAAAAAGGAATGATTGCAGGTAAAATAGCGGAAGATAAACCTAAGGCAAAAAACATAGTCGCTGGCACAATATAAAAACCCGATTGTTTCGTGCTCAGTATAATTGGTAAGACGCCAGAAAAACCAATCAGTAATAAAAAAGTACTCATTTTCAAGGTTTCTTTATTTTCTAAAAAGTAAGTTTTTTCTTTTAAAAATTTCCAACCTAAAATACCAAATACGAGAATCCAAACAGGTAATAAATCCAAAAGCAGTCGCCCAATTATAAAGAAACGGCTATCTTTTGTAACCGCATTTTGTGAAGTACTGAACTGCTGTGTAACCGATTGATATAGATTATTTTTTGCTTCTGGAATGAGCGTTATTAGCGTAAAAAGTAAAGCGCTCCAAAACGCAACAAGTAATACTTGTGATAAAATAATCTTTTTAGAAAATTGAACGTGTGATACTGCATAGCAACCAAAAGCAGCAAGTGGAAATATCGTTGGTAGACCTTTTGATAAATATGCTAGCAGTAAAAATAAAGCACTCAATAGTATCCATTGAACGCCTATTTTCTCTTTTTTTAACGATTTTAGTATGAAATAAACACCAAAAACATTAAAAATATTTACAGTATTTTCTAACATATTGTTATTAATACTCCATGTAACGGACGGAATTATTATCCAAAAAATCAATGGAAGCCAGAAGTAATCTTTGAATTTCGGAAAAGCGGTTCGCCAAACAAGTACCATTCCTAAAGCGGTAAAAACTACTGTCAATAAGGAATATAGCCGTTCTATCCAATGATAATCTCCAAGTACTTTAAAGAAAACCGATTGAATATTTAAAGCCAAAGGAGTATGCCCAGAAAATTCAGACAAGAAAAAATCAGAACAATACGGCATCCAAAAACTGCCTTTCCCTAATGCTAGGTTTTGCGAAATAGTACCATAAAGCAAACCATCTGAAAACATTCCTTGTTCACCAAGACTAGGTATAAGAAAAATACAGAATAGTGCCAATGCTAATGCTTTGAATATCAAATGTTTTTTGTTTGTCATTTGTGATTTGTGATTATAAATTTACGTTTACTAAACTTTTAAAAATTTAGTAAACGTCACTCAATTATTTTTTATCGAAACTGAATATACGGAAAAACGTCACCTTTTGTAAACTCATTCTGTTCGCTCGGTAATTCTAAAAAACCATCTGCGTCAACAAGGTTTGCTAAGTCACCAGAACCATTTCCAATAACGGGCGTTGCTAATAATTTCCCATCAGTTCCATATGTAATTTTCACTTGCAGGAAATATTGCAACGGCTTTTTGAATGTAAAGTCTTCGGTCAATGCTGCATTAGGAAAGTTAAAAGGCGACAAACCCATACTTGTACGCAGCCAAGGAATCAAATAACGATTGGTACACATAAACGAAGAAATCGGATTACCTGGCAAAGCAAAAACAGTTGTTCCGTTTTTAGCCTTTCCAAACCAAAATGGCTTTCCTGGACGTTGTTTCACTTTATAGAAATACTTCTCCACACCAATATCTTCCAAAGCATCTGGCACAAAATCCAATTTCCCTTTAGAAACGCCGCCGCTTAAACAAATTACATCATAGTTATCCACTAATTCAGCAATTTTGTTAGTAACTTCCTCTTTATCGTCTATTAAATGAAACAAGTCTGGCTGAATATCAAATTGACTCAACAATGGCGCAAGTGTGTAAACATTTGAACGTCGAATTTGATACGCTAAAGGCGTTTCATCAACAGGAACAAGTTCGTCACCCGTTGAAACCAAAGCTATTTTAGGTAATTTTAAAACCTTCAAATTTGCTTTTCCAATAGAAGCCGCAACACCTAATTCAGCCGCAGAAATCTGTCTTCCTGCTTTCACAATACATGTTCCAACCTTACGGTCGAGACCTTTGAAATGTATATTTTGAAATTGTTTAACGGCGTCTAATTGAACCATTGCAATGCCATTTTCAATCACTGTATCTTCATACATGATCACAACATCTGCATCCTTTGTTATTATTGCGCCTGTCATGATTTCCACGCAGTTTCCTATTCCATCAAGCGTCAAAGCAGGCGAACCAGCCGCTTGCAATCCTTGAACCGAATAAGAACGAACACCGTTTTCAAAATCTGCAAACTTGATAGCAATACCATCTCGCATCACTTTATCAAACGATGGAAAATCATTATCCGCATTCAAATCTTCTGCTAAAATTCGTCCAATGGCATGTTGAAATGGAACTTCTTCCATTGACAATTTCATTGGATTTGACAAAACTATCTTAGTTGCTTCTGCTATTGTTATCATTTATTTTAATTGATAATTGATAATTG
>CAZMEH010000159.1:0-5046 GCA_964564885.1 uncultured Saprospiraceae bacterium
AATCCTGTTTATTATTTGTATCATCAATATTTAAATACAAAAAATGATGTCCGTTCGCCTGTTTTTCTTCACTAAAAGCACGCATCGCCAAAAAGAAACCAATCACTTTCTGAATATGATGTTTCACATAATCAGTCTCTTGACGAACCTCCATCATTACATATAATATATTATCGTTCGTTTCCTGCCACCAAGAATGCTGATGATTCAATTGGTCGCCCAAAACCAATCGCAGCGTATGATAAGTATCTTTTATTGAGTGTATATTATTCAGTTTCATATTATGCCTAACCCATTCCGTCAAAGTTTTGTTTAAGTAAAGGCTGCTTTAGCTATCTAAATTACAACACATCAATCTACTATCTTATATATAGTACCATCACAATTACTAGAACTTAGTATCAATTCACCATTTTCTGATTTTGAAATCGTTAATAAAAATTGATGGTCTGGCATTCTTCTCCCTGGTGAACTCATTATTGATGTAAAAGTTAACTTTCCAAATTTTATTGGTTTTATAGGCTCTAGTTTCTTATAGGCATTGATTTGAATAGTATTACTATTCCAGTAATCCCAAATAACACTAAATTCGTCCTCTCCTATTCTTAAAGAACCTGTTACACCTCCATTCAATACAAACTTAGGCATGCCAACTGAAATGACTTTCCGTTTAGAATTTAATAAATCAGGCTTAATTTCTTGAAGTGTTAATGGAAAAGACAAGCTATCAAATAGGTTATCTGGTTTTGAAATTTCAATAAAGAATATAGAATCCTTTGCGTTTGCTAAAGAAATACTCAAAAACGTACTATCATTAATTGCTTGAATTTGAAATTCGCCAAGTTGACGAATAACCAGAATATTAAAATATGGATTCTTAATAGTATTCAATTCGCTAAAAAGCATACAGTTTTGATGATTAAAAAATGTAATATCCTTAGTAGCGTCAAAATGAATATCCGCAAACTTCCATTCAAAACTATCAATATTCGTTTCTAGCCTAAAGCAACGATTATCTAAAAGTGATTTAATGTTTTTCACAGCATCTTTTGAAACAGGAGCAACAGAAGATTTTCGAACTAATATAATTGCAGGATTAATAACAGCTTGTAAAAACAAATAATTCTCCTTAATCACATGAAACCAAAGTTCTAATATTATTTCTTCATTCTCTATAATTTGAAATGTAGATTCTTTAATCCTCCAAGTATAGGTTTCTATTTCTTTGCCTTGCTTTCCTCGTTTAATGACTAAAACACTATCTTTTTGAAAGTCCCAAACCTGAGAAAACAACGCAGAATCTTGACCAAACGTAGCTATCCATTCGCCTTCAAGATTAGGTAATCTACCTTTTACGCTTTGAGCAACGAAAACATTACAAAGCATTATTAAAAATAGTATTGAGTATAGTTTTTTGATGATAATATTATTTTGAGATTAAATAAATAATTTCCAATATTCGTATAACGATTTGAAATAAAGAATGAATCATATTCTTACTAGTTATAATTCATCAAGCAAAGTAATCGTCGAGCGCAGCATCCGTCCATCATCAAAGCGAAGCCGTCCGTTCACCGTCTTAAAAAACCGCCGTTTTAAGCGATTTAACCCTATTCTTGGTAACTCCTGTACCAAAACATCGTAGTTAACTGTTTTAGAAGAGTTTAGTATGCTTAAAACATCGTTTTAGGTTGTGAAAAAATAATGAATTTTCGTATATTTGCAATTATGAACGAAGTTGAAGAAAATCAAGAGGAACTTGCTCAAACAACGCCAAATAAAGGCAATTATGATGCAGGTAATATTACAGCCTTAGAAGGTTTGGAAGCCGTCAGAAAACGTCCAGCCATGTATATTGGTAGTACGGATACTAAAGGTTTGCACCACTTAGTTTATGAGGTTGTCGATAACTCAATCGATGAACACCTTGCAGGGCATTGTAATAGTATTGAAGTGATCATTCACAAAAATAACGGAATCACAGTAAAAGATGACGGTCGTGGTATTCCTATAGGAATGCACGAAAAACTACAAAAATCTGCTTTAGAGGTAGTTATGACTGTTTTACATGCTGGTGGTAAATTCGATAAAGATACTTATAAGGTATCTGGTGGTTTACACGGTGTTGGTGTTTCTTGTGTGAATGCGCTTTCTATTCACTTAAAAGCCGAAGTACACAGAGATGGTAAAATCTTTACGCAAGAATATAGTGAAGGTATTCCACAAACGGAAGTACTAGAAGTTGGAACAACTGATACTACAGGTACGATTGTGACTTTTTTGCCTGATGACACCATCTTGACTGACTTAGAATATAAGTACGATATTTTAGCAACTCGTCTAAAAGAGTTGTCTTACCTGAATAAGAGGCTAGAACTTATCTTAAAGGATGAGCGCATGCCAAACGAGGACGGTTCACCAAAAACAGAGCGTTTTTATTCAGAAGGTGGATTAGTCGAGTATATTGAGTTTTTGGATGCTGGTCGCCAAAACATCATTGATGCGCCTATTCATGTTACAGCAAAAGAAGAGAATGTAGAAGTGGAAGTTGCATTGACTTACAATACTTCTTATTCTGAAAACATCTATTCTTTTGTTAATAATATTAATACGAAAGAAGGTGGTACGCACGTAAACGGTTTCCGTAGAGCGGTCAATCGTTTGTTCAAAAACTACGGTGATGAAAACAAGATGTTTAGCAAATTAAAGTTTGCTATCGCTGGTGAAGATTTCCGTGAAGGTTTGACTGCGATTATTTCGGTTAAAGTTCAAGAACCTCAGTTCAAAGGGCAAACTAAAAGCGAATTAGGAAACACTGAAGTAACAAGTATTGTTTCTAAAGCGGTTGGTCGCACATTGAAACATTTCTTGGAAGAGCATCCAAAATTAGCTAAACGCATTATTGATAAAGTCATTCTTGCAGCAACTGCCCGTCATGCGGCACGCAAAGCTCGAGAGATGGTTCAGCGCAAAAATGCATTGACAGGAACTGGTCTTCCTGGTAAATTAGCGGATTGTTCTTCTAAAGATCCTGCTTTAAGTGAGATTTTCTTAGTCGAGGGAGATTCGGCAGGTGGAACAGCAAAACAAGGTCGTGATCGTCACTTTCAAGCCATTTTACCATTACGTGGTAAGATTTTGAATGTCGAAAAAGCACAGGAACACCGAATTTACGAAAACGAGGAAATCAAGAATATATTTACAGCTCTTGGTGTCCGAATGGAAGAAAATGAAGTAGGCGAACGCCATTTAAATATTACAAAATTACGTTACCACAAGGTAGTCATCATGTGTGATGCTGACGTCGATGGTAGTCACATTGTAACATTAATTTTAACTTTCTTCTTTAGATATATGACTGAATTGGTAGTGTCCGGCTATATTTATATTGCTGCTCCTCCATTCTATCAAGTGAAGCGTGGTAAACAATTCCGCTATTGTTGGAATGAAGAAGAACGTAAAGCTGCTGTTGCAGAATTAGGAAAAGGAAACGAAAATAGTGTAACTATTCAACGATATAAAGGTTTAGGTGAGATGAACGCTGAACAACTTTGGGATACAACTATGGATCCTACTCGTCGTATTTTACGTAGAGTAACTATCGAAGATATGCAAGAAGTTGATCGTGTTTTCTCTATGTTGATGGGCGACGAAGTTCCTCCTCGTAGAGCATTCATCGAAGCTAATGCAAAATATGCTAAGATTGATACTTAGATTTTAATTGAAAATTGACAATGAATAATTGACAATTTTTCAAATAATTCGTCTTTTATTTAGGAGTTTTAAAATATATTTGGTTTAAACTGAATATATTTTAAAACTTCTTCTATTTTTAACGTACTGTTGGCTTTAATAATGTAGCGTCGACTTTAGTCGACTAGCTGAAACGTAACAAAACGGATGCAACACCTAGTCGACTAAAGTCGACGGTACGAAAAACAAAACCATGGAAGTAAAAAAAGTATCAAAACAAGACAAAAATATCGTTGGAGAAATCACTTTGACAGGTTCAAAAAGTATTTGTAATCGAGCCTTAATCATTCGTGCATTCTCTAAGAAAGATTATCCTATTCATAGAGTTGCGGCAGCTAAAGACACGCAAACGCTTATTCAATTATTGGATAATGAAAGTGATGTCTACGATGCTGGGCCAGCAGGAACGACTTTTCGTTTTATGACGGCTTATTTGGCGATTCAAGACGGAACGCAAGTTTTGACCGGTTCGGAACGAATGAAACAGCGTCCGATAGGCGTTTTAGTAGAAGCGTTAAAAAGTGTTGGTGCAAATATTGAATATTTGGAAAATGATGGTTATCCACCTTTGAAAATCCATTCTCCAAGTGATGATTTTGGTAAAAACAATAAAATATCTATTCCTGCAAATGTCAGTAGTCAGTATATTTCTGCGCTATTGATGGCTGGACCAACTTTGCCAAATGGACTTGAATTAACGCTAACTGGCAAAATCGTTTCTCGTCCGTATATTCAAATGACGCTGAACTTGATGGCTTATTTTGGAATTGAATATCAATGGAATGAAAATGTTATTTCTGTTCCAAATCAAGATTACAAAGCGAAGGAATTTACCGTTGAAGCGGATTGGTCAGCGGCTTCTTATTATTATATCATGTCTGCTTTTGCTGATAAATGCGATTTGCAATTGAATGGTTTATTTGAAGAAAGCGTGCAAGGTGATTCTGTTTTACAAGATATGATGACGCATTTTGGCGTAGTGAGTACGTTCAATGAAAATGGCGTTCGATTGACTAGAACAGAAAGTAAGACAACGCCTTTTGTTTATAATTTCTTAGAATGTCCAGATGTAGCGCAATCGTTAGCGATAGTTTGTGCCGGTTTGAATATGAAAGGTCATTTTTCAGGTTTAGAAACTTTAAAAATTAAAGAAACGGATAGAGTTTCTGCTCTGAATATCGAATTGGCGAAAATCGGCGTAGCTTTCGATGAACAAGCTGATGGAGGTTGTACGGTAAGCGGGCAAGCCAAAAAATTGGAAAATGTTCCTTCTTTTGCAACTTATGAAGACCA
>CAZMEH010000160.1:0-2785 GCA_964564885.1 uncultured Saprospiraceae bacterium
ATGTTTCTGCTTCGGAAGATTTATTGAAGAAAATTAATGGGAAGTAGTTTTTGAATAATCAAATGCTAATTACCATACTACTATACATTTTGGAAATTTTTGAAAAGAAATTATTAAAAAACTGCCTTGTAAAGGCAAGCTGTTTATAGCAAGGAAAGAATATGAAAAACGTGCGTTCCGTTAGGAACAGCCTGTCTTTAGCTTATAATAGGAATAGGCTGTTCCTAACGGAACGCATTATTAATTTTTATTTTTTGCTATAAACAGTTTGTCTTTACAAGACAATAACATAACTATTTCTAAAATGTACAGTAGTGTGGCTAATTACCTAAAAAGTCAGACGTTTTCAAAACGTCTGACTTTTGTTTCTTGCTACCGATTATCTTTTACAACATTGTATTTTACATTATTTACTCGACCGCCATATTCATCCATTTCAATTACCATATACTGAATACTTGGATTTTCTACTTCATATGAATCTAATTCCATTGGTTGAATAAGCATTGTTTTCGTATTTGGTCTTTCGTATTTTCTATCCAAAATAATTGTATCAGCTCTTAATTGATAAGTTCCATACTTATAGTTTCTTCCAGCCAAATCATGTTCTTGAAGAATATAGGTTTTATCTTTTTTGAAATCAATGCTAGTTCCAACGTATTCAGTAACCTCATAAATTTCTATTAATGATGCTGCATCGTGTAAATTGACTATTCTTAATCGAATAAAAAAGATGTCTAATATCACAAATAATCCAAGAAATATAGAAATTCTTGTTTTGAATCTACTCTCTTTTTTGAATGCTTTTACATCTTTAAACATTGTCCATATCCAAAATCCCAATACTATAAATCCAAGTCCAAAAAAGATTAGTACAAAAAAAAGGTTATCAACATATTTCGTTTGATGAGCTAAATATATTAACACAATACTAATAATGGATAAAATAACGAGTCTTATAATATGGTTTCTGTTTTTCATGGAGTTGTGATTTATTCTTTTTCTAATAATATCAAAATCTCTTGATTTGAATTTACCATCTCTTCAAAAGTACAAACTTTGTTCTCCATCGTTTTATATCCTTTTGCTGAAATGGTAAAAGTTGTACAATCATCTAAACCAAGAGAGATTGAAACACTTCCAGCATAATTCGTTTTAAATGTATAATTAGAATTTGACGAGAGTGGTGCTGTGAGTGTAACGTTCTCAATCAGTGCTAATGTTTCTTTATCAGCTACGGTTATTTTAAAATTAACTTGTCGAATTCGTACCGCATAAATATCATCTTGACCAATTCCGCCAGCACGATTTGAAGAAAAATAACCAAATGTTCCTGCTTCATTCAATATTAATCCGTGGTCATTATCTTGTGTATTAATTGGCGAATCTAAATGAACAACACTTTGACTTCCAAATCCAATTCGTGTACAATATATATCTAAACCGCCTTTTGTTGGCATTTGTCCATCAGATGAGAAATACAATTTATTGGTTGATTGATGATAAAATGGAAATACTTCGTGTCCTTCTGTATTAATAGTATGACCTAAACTAACAGGTTTTGACCAATTTCCGTTATTCAAAATAGAATAATACAAATCCATTCCGCCAAAGCCTCCAGGCATATCAGATGCAAAATAAATGGTATCTCCGCTTGATGTAAATGTTGGATGAGCAACAAAATATTTATCAGAATTAAATGGAAAATCATCTTTGAATTGCCATTCATTCTTGACTAAATTTCCTTGAACTATTTTAAGCCGAGTAGGTTCATCATCTCGTTCAATAATCTCAGTGCCATACATTTCATTATGATTTATAAATACTGATGCACCAATACTTTTTTGCATTTTAGGAAAGAACATACTTAGAGTAGAATCATATATGTATTCATAATTCACCGCATCTAATGTATCAATTGAAGTAGTTAAAAAATTTGCTTCCCAATAATTGTGTGTAATACAACTACGACGATTATCTAAAACATTATTACCAGATGCGAATACTAATTGATTTTTGTAAATAGTTGGACTGTAATCATCCGCTTTAGAATTTAAAGGAAAAGGTTCGATTTCATAGCAATTTTTGCAAAGCCGAATAGTAAATCCTCTAATGTCTTGTTTACAAGCCTGTGTTAATAGTTGACCTCGCCAATCATCAGGAACTAATCTTGAATATTCAGCAAAATACTCAATCGCCAAATCACATTTCTCGTTCGCTTGCAATGCCATCCCATAATATAACGAATAAATAGGTTTAGCTTCGGGTAAGTGAACAATTTGACCATACCAATATTCTGCTTCATTCCAATTATCAATTTTTCGATAGCTTTCAGCAAGGTTTATTTTTGCTTGGCTAATGTCTTTTTTATCCAGAATTTCTAAATAAATTGGAATGCAAGTTTCGTAGTTTTCTTTTTCAAACGCTTCATTGGCTTTAGCCATTTTTGCCTTTTGAGCAGAAAGCGTGATTGTCAATAATAGAAATGTTATTGTAAGCAAACTCACTAATGGTAAAAGAAAGATAGGACCACCTGCCAGTGGTTGAATTAACAAAATAGAATATGGATGTAGATAAACCTGTTCCAGTGGTAAATATCCCACCTGAGAGGTTTATAGGTGGCCAGTAAAATCAGGGAAGAACAGCCAATATTAAGGTACCTTGGGATCCAGATATATCAGTAGCAGTGGTAACAGCTGTAGGTGTACCATTGGAGGGGGAACTGAAGGACATTGGAAGGAATGCCAGGAGAGAAGTGATTCATTTAGAATTTGATTATGAGGAA
>CAZMEH010000161.1:0-1565 GCA_964564885.1 uncultured Saprospiraceae bacterium
TGTAAAACAATACTTTAATCTAAAATTACTGTCGCAATATTTACCTTAACCTACTTACCTATTTAAAATACGATTGTGGCTTCTTACCAAAGCGTTCTTCGTACTTTGCAGCGAAGTAATGCGGCGTATCAAAACCGACTGCATAAGTGACTTCTGATAGGTCATGGACTATACCCGATTCCAATAAATACCTAGATCTATTGAGTTTAAATTCTCTGACATATTTAACGGGAGATAAGCCTGTGGATAGTTTTATTCTTCTGCGCAACTGTCGTTCGCCTACCATCAATTCCGAAGCAATATCGCCAATACTTAAATGATTGGTTTTAATTTCACGCTCTAAGATCATATTTAGGTTGTTTATTAATAACAAATCCTTAGGTAGAATTTCTATTTTATCATCATAATTAGTTGGGTTTTCCTGCGTTCCATCCTCTACACTTGCTTGCTGACGATTAGCCGCATTATTTAAAGAGTTTTTAATTCTTGCAAATACTTCTTCTATTATAAATGGTTTGGTGATATAGTCATCAATACCGATAGCCAGTGCTTTTAATTTGTTTTCAATACCTGTTTTTGCAGTTAATAAAATAATTGGGATCCTACTCCATTGCGGATGATTTTTAACCTGTTCTAATAGTTCAAAACCGTCCATTTTAGGCATCATAATATCTGAAAGGATTAACGACGGTAGTCTTTCCATTGAGTTGAGTTGTTTGATGGCATCTTGTCCGTTATTCGCTGTTGTAATGTGATAGCGTTTGGAAAGAATGACAACTAAAAAGGCTCTTAATTCAATATTATCTTCAACGACAAGTAATGTAAGAAGGTCTTCATTTTCATTGATTATAATTTCTTCTTCTGGTAAAGAATTGGCTAGAATAGCAATATTAGTTGCAGGAACTTCAAAAAAGCTGGAATAATTGGCAGACGTAATAGTGATGAAAGGCATCGTAAAAACAAAAGAACTACCTTTTTGAGATTCACTGATTACGGTTAACTTTCCATTAAAGAGTTCGGTTAATTCCTTTGCAAGTGCCAAGCCAATTCCTGTCCCTTGAACCCATTTATCTTCTTTTTGAGTTTGATAATATCTATCAAAAATATAAGGCAAATCATCTTCATGAATACCCAAACCGTTATCTTTGACTTCGACTTTTAATTGATTGTCAATCGTAATCGCACTGACAGAAACCTGTCCTTTCGATGGTGTATATTTCATCGCATTAGAAATAAGATTACCTATAACGTGTTCAAATTTTTTCCTATCTAATTCTATCAATAAGGTTTTATCTATTTGAAAATCAATACTATAATCCAATTCGTTGGCTTTGGCAATAGGCTCAAAGGACTGAAAGAAGCGATTGAAATAATTATAAAACAATACTTCTTCATTTTCCAACGTGAGCTTTTTAGCTTCTAATTTTGACAATTGTAATACTTGCTCGGTTAAGTTTAGCAGTTTGAACGCATTTTGTTGAATCGAAGCAAGTAGTTTGTTGATTTCATGATTAGAAAGTTGCGTAATATTTTTGAGTAGCACTTGAGTCGGGCTTAATATCAAC
>CAZMEH010000162.1:0-2104 GCA_964564885.1 uncultured Saprospiraceae bacterium
AGGTAAGAAATGGTACTCTATTCTAACCTTTTCAAAGAAGTAGTTTATCCGCCCCAGCTTTCTCTATCCAAACTTCTAAAATGAATCGCTTCGGAAATATGTTCAATTCCAATATCTTCCTTTCCGCCTAAGTCCGCAGCCGTACGGGCGACTTTTAAAATACGGTCGTAAGCACGAGCCGAAAGTTGTAATTTTTCCATTGCTTTTTTCAAAAGAAGTTGTCCCGCTTGATTAAGTTGGCAATATTCACGAACTAAACGACTTGGCAATTGCGCATTGCAATAAACATCTTTAAAATCCTTATAACGTTCTTCTTGAATTTTTCTGGCTGCTATCACTCGTTTTCTAATATCATTACTCGTTACTTTTGGTCGTTCCGTACTCGCCAACTCTTCATAAGAAACAGGAACAACTTCAACGTGCAAATCTATTCTATCCAGCAATGGACCTGAAATCTTACTTAAATAACGCTTCACTTGACCTGGTCCACAGCTACAATCTCTGGTCGGATGATTGTAAAAACCACAAACGCAAGGGTTCATACTAGAAATCAAAATTAGACTTGACGGGTAATCAACGGAGATTTTGGCTCTTGAAATCGTTACTTTGCGTTCTTCCAGTGGCTGACGCAAAACTTCTAAAACGGAACGCTGAAATTCTGGTAATTCATCTAAAAACAAAACGCCATTATGTGCTAGTGAAATCTCTCCAGGCTTTGGATTTGAGCCACCGCCAACTAAGGCTACATTACTAATGGTGTGATGTGGCGCACGAAACGGACGAGTTGTAATCAATGAAGTATCCGCTGGTAAAAGTCCTGCTACCGAATGTATTTTTGTTGTTTCGAGTGCTTCTCGCAAACTCAACGGCGGTAAGATAGTTGGAACTCGGCGAGCCAACATCGTCTTTCCTGCTCCTGGAGGCCCAATTAAAATCGCATTGTGACCGCCCGCAGCCGCTAATTCTAATGCTCGTTTTATATTTTCTTGACCTTTTACATCAGCAAAATCTACTTCGTAATCACTAACCGTTTCATTAAATAGTTCTCTAGTATCGTATTCTTCTTTGTGTAAATTTTCTGGTTTATCATTAAAAAAGTCAATCACATCACTAATATGTGTTGCGCCATAAACATCTATTTTATCAACAATAGCCGCTTCTTTTGCATTTTCTTTTGGTACAATCACTCCTTTGAAACCTTCCTTTCGTGCTTGAATGGCGATAGGTAATACACCTTTGATTGGTCTTAAACCACCATCAAGCGAGAGTTCGCCCATGATAATATAATCAGAAACTCGCTTTGGATCTGCTTGATCTGTGCTAGCTAACAAACCTATCGCAATCGGCAAATCATACGCTGCACCTTCTTTACGAATATCGGCAGGTGCCATATTAATCACATAGCGAAGTCGCTTAACTCGATAGCCAGAATTGCGAATTGCGGTATAAATACGTTGTTGTCCTTCTCGGATAGCATTGTCTGGAAGCCCAACCAAATGGAAGTTATTTTTATCTTGTTCTACTGTTCCTCCTGCATTGACTTCTATTGTGATGGTCTTCGCATCTACGCCATAAACTGCGCTTCCGTAGGTTTTTACTAACATCGAGTATTTATATTTTTGGTTCTAATTTTAATAAAATTGAAAATACAACACTCCTTTCACACTGCGAAATTTTCAAATGCTTTTGATGAAGATTTAATAATATTTGTCAAAGAATATTTGGTAATCTAAACAGCACCTCTACATTCTTAAAAAATCAAGATAAAGATACGTTTACTAAACTTTAAAAGTTTAGTAAACGTGGTTATGACTCTCCTTTAAATCTAAAATACGAGTAGTATGATAAAATATATAAATATTGTTGCAATATTAAGAAAGTATAATATTTTTTCTACTTCATTAAGTAAGTAGATTCGATTAAATAATCGACACTTTTTATTAAGTAAAATTGATAGAAAACTCTATTCCAAATTTTAAAATAATATTATCAATTGCAGCTTCTAAAGTCTTTAAATTTTCGTAATCTTTGGCTTGAAGCCATTCATGTTTTACCTCGCTCGAACCAACGTAATAAAAAAACAAATTTTGCTCGTTATGGCTTG
>CAZMEH010000163.1:0-2544 GCA_964564885.1 uncultured Saprospiraceae bacterium
TTTAATCCTCAAAGCATTTGGTGCGAAAATGGGATTATTATGGAAGATGATTTTCTACTCATTATGGATGTTAGTAGCAGGTTATTTAGGTGAAACTGAATTTAGAGAAAGTTCTGCTATATGGGGCTTCATTTCTACTTTAGGTTACCTTGGATTAGTGTATGAAATATGGTTTGGTTCGGCTAGCAAATTAGCGAAAAATTCAAACGATCCAATTTTACAAAGTGCATTTAAAGCATTATCATGGTTCATATTAGTTGGTTGGGCAATCTATCCAATAGGTTATATGGCTATCGAAACGGATGGTTTATTGAGAGGTATACTAGCAACTAGTGACTTAGACTTGATTTACAATATCGGTGATGCGATTAACAAGATTGGATTTGGTTTAGTAATTTATAACTTAGCGGTTAAATCTTCAAATCAAGCGGCAGCAGCGAAAGCTTAAAGCCAAAAATCAAAAGCGTTTATCATAGAGTAATTTTTAATTACAAATGATTTACAAATCTTTATTTCCTCGTTTGCACCAACACAAATACTTTTTGTTGGTTGCAAGCGAGGATTTTTTTATGTTTTTTTGAATGATTTAATGTTGGAAGGATATATAATAATGACAGGTTAAGTTTTTGAAATAACCGATTGGATAAAAGAAGAATGTTTAATAAATGTCATTTATTCTAAGAACTAATTTCAATCGTACCAATATAGAAACTGCTCGTTACGACTGAAAAGTCATAACGAGCAGTTATTGTATTAGTAGAAGCAAGAAAACAATTACTACAACTTGACTTAATCCATCATTTCGTAGTCAATACCTAATTTTCTCAATGCTCTAAAAGCAGAGCTAGAGTTCTTTTGTGCGACTTCTATTTCTACAGCATCTCCTTCTAAAAGTATGTCTGTCAATTCACGAGACAAAGAATCATCTGTGTTCGATATTTCTGCTATACATTTGGTAATCGCTCTTTTATCTGGTCTTGGAGCGTTACAAGACAATAAATTTAATTTCATATTTTTTTTGTAAAGGTAAGAAACTATAAGTGTAAATGCTGGGTTAAAGCCCGTGCTTTTCTACTTTTATTAAACCGTTGCACTGAAAATACGGTGTAATAGAAAAGCCACAGGAGCAACTGCGGTTACTCACTACTGTTTATGTTTTAAAACCCACAATTCTACGACTTCGGTAGCACGCCAATATTGGTTTCTGGTGGTTTTTTCTGATGCTTTTTTCACCTTCTTTTTTAGACAGATATCCAATTCAAAACGATTTCCATTCAACAGTTCACTTTCTATAGGATGCTCTTCTGTTGCTTCCGTTATTTGACCTAAGTTAGAAAACAAAAGGACAATTCGACCATCAGGTAACAACATTTTCTTTGCTTCTTCAAAGAACTCAGGAAAAAGTTTATCATTATAATAAATAGCTTCATCCAGTCGATTTAATTCATGAGATGCTGGAAGCCATGGCGGATTAAAGACAATCAGCTCTGTTTGTTTTGTCCATGTAGCAAATAAGTGACCGTAAGCAAGTTCTACTTTTTTTGCTAATTTCGTTCCTGTCATTGACTCCTGCAATCCAACAATCGCATTCGGATTCGTATCTGTACCAAATGATTTTTGAAAGCCATACTTAATAATTTGCAATGAAAGCACGCCACTTCCAATACCAATATCAATAGCGGTCTTTTTTGCGCCTTTATAGCGTTTCAGCCAATTATCAAAAAGGTGTAAATGTTCAAAGCGAGTTGGAAAATAAACACCATAATATGGATGAAGTTTATTTCTTAGATTAGGAACGACTACGCCTTTAAGATACCATTGCCAAGCACTATTCAATCCTTGAATTTGAGGAAGCGTCAACAAAAAATCATCCGAATTAGGATACAATTTTTCTAACCATCCGATTGACGGTGCTTTCCTAACTACTAATTTATGTTCACTAACTTTTAATAATATACGATTTGATAGTTTTTTATATTCTGAACGATACGCTCTCTGCGCCTTAAAATCTTGATTTGGATGTTTCTTTTCGAGATAAGATTGTATGACACTTAAAAGATCCAATCCATTACTATAGAAGTCTTGTATTAAGATATATTTTCCTGAAAGTAACTTATTCAGCGTTTCTTTAATAGATGATTTTCGATTAAAATGGGTAAATTCAACATCGGATTTTATTGGTTGAGGTTTATTTATTTCTATGTCTGCACTTGTCAATTCCTTTTTCATTTTACGAAGGTAAGTATATTTAGTATAATGTCGAATGTTCGTACATGACTTTCAGTCGTAACAAGCCGTTGTTTTGGTTAGGTTCGCACAAGCGAAGCCAAATCTAAATTTGATAGATAAAATCAGGAGATAATGAATTGATTTTCAAAGTATTTATTATTTTTGAAAGGTAGTTTACTTTGCACTCGAAAGGAACAAAACAGACTATTTTAATAATATTATTAATCAAAAAGGATTCTTTGACCATTTTGCCAAAGTGAATATTTCTGTTATCCAATATGGTCATGACCATATTGGATAACAGAAATATTCACT
>CAZMEH010000164.1:0-2001 GCA_964564885.1 uncultured Saprospiraceae bacterium
AGCATTTATTGAAAAAATAAGGATTCAAAACAGCCGATTTGTAAATGAAAGAACAAAATAGTCTAGCTACTCTTGCCACTTAATTTATTTTTCCATATTTTTAAATTATAACAATCAAAAACATAAAACCTATGAAGACTAAATTACTTCGTTTAATATTTCCAATATTTATATTTTGCGTTTTATCTATTAATTTATCTGGTCAAAGTATTTTAGATGGGCGAATAGATATTCGTGCAGATTCAAGTAATCATAATATTCATTTTAATATTCATCTATATGTGGATGCCACTATAAATATTCAAAGAACTTATATTGATTTATATAACTCTTCATTTTACAAAAGAATATATAAATCAACTGATAGTCTAATTTCTCCAAACGTAAGGTTACAAACCTTTGAAGGAAGCGGTTTAAACTCAGATTTTCCATCTGAAACTTATTTTATCAGAGATAGCTTAGTGAGTAATAGCTATGCTAATTTAATAAATCCGCAAACATATACACCTATTAAGATCCTCACTGTTTATAATGAAGATACAAGTGTGGGTTGGAATAATAATACACCTATTTGTACTGATGATTTCTTGAACTTACATCGGAATGGTAATGTCATTACAAAACAACTAAACTGTTCAAATAATGATGGTGGTATCCTCAAATATGAAATTATGCCAACATCTTTCTCTTTTATCACAGGTGATTATAGTCATATTTTACCGCCACACACAAAGCTTGAAATCGATAGTACAGGTTTATTAGTTTGGGAAAACCCACCAGATACAGGTGTTTATCTACTAGCTATACATATTAAAGACTTTGTAAATGAAAACATACCTCCTCAGCTTTATTCTGTTACTTGGCGAATGATAACCATAGATGTTGAAGACGCTACGATTATTTCCTCTAATCATGAAATCAATCATAATCACATAGCTGTTTTCCCAAATCCAACTACTAACTACCTAACCATCAAATTCGATTATTTCACACCAAAAGATACGGAAATTGAAATATTCGATATGGTCGGTCGGCGAGTGCATGCTCAACTAATACAGCAACAGAATGAACAAATTAGCTTGTCTCACTTTGCTGATGGTATTTATGTGGTGCGAGTACGGTCAAGTCAGCAGACTTGGACGAAGAGGGTTGTGAAACAGTAGTTATTCAATGGACAATTGATAATTGATAATTGACATTGAAAAAGCATTTATATTAAAAGCCAAACAGTTGATGTTTTCAGAACTATCAACTGTTTGGCTTTTCGTTTTTAGAATCGATTACGATTCTATTCACTTAAATATGGCTTCAGATTGAATATTTTGATGCCTTTGTAATCACCAACTTCGTATTCTTTGAAGTTTTTGATATTCTCGGATTTTAAATATTCTTTGTCATGTACAATCAAATAGTGCGCTCCTCGTCTCATGAAACCTTTCAAATGTCCTTCGGTCATATCTGAATAACTCACGCCAACCCAATTGGTAAAACCTGGTCTATTCATTAAATACAACGTTACGTTTGGACTTTTATCTGGTACACTGACCACTAAGTCATGTTCATCAATTCCTTGCTTTTTCAAGTAACTTTGGAACTCATCTTCGTATAAAGCGTCATTGTGTTTTACTTGCAATTTTCCTGCGTAGCGATCGTGCATCGTTGACCTAGCATGTATAATATTTAATGCTAAAAATCCAACAACGATGACTTTAAAAATAACTGAATTGTAAATATGATGAAAGTGTTTTTTGAATAATACAATCGCTGATAAGAATAAAAACACGACAAACATATAACCTGGAATAACATAATAATCATGGTTCATGTATTGATAAAACCATAATTGAAATACCATAAATGCACCTAAGAATGACATTAAAGTCATCGTATAAAGGAAATGTCCAACGTATTTTTTGCCTAATAAAACCCAGAAGCTTAAAAATATAATGAGATAATGCGTCAATGTAAAAAAGTAATAACCTGACCAAAAATATAATACTC
>CAZMEH010000165.1:0-1792 GCA_964564885.1 uncultured Saprospiraceae bacterium
GAATAAATGTTCGGTTGACTTTTTTAAATATCAATGCGGCAAATGATTTAGATTTAGAATAACACACTTGTAAAGTAGCCACATTAGGATAAATTCAATCTATTTTTAGATAAATACAATAGAAAAACTGATTTAAATTTATTTTGTTGCGCTCAAATCTTTAATAACTAAACGTAGATATTAGAACCTAGATTGTACGTCAAAAATGAGTCAAATGTTAAAGTATTAGAAATCGCTATTCAAAATTTGATTTCTTGACACAAAAAACGGTGTTATTAGAATTTATTCTTGTATTCAAAAAACATTATATCATGAAGTATCAATACGATTATTGGAATCATATATTGTTGTCTCTCTTCTCTGCTCTATGCTCTTTTGTTTCAAAAATATTTTATATTCTCAATGACTTCCTTATCTTCAAACTTCCATTTATACCATAGTTGAAAAATAAAACAAAAAAATACTAGAATGAGTAATATCATTGACCAACCAAAAGAAATTAGGAAAGGAGAAGAGCTAAATATTGACGTATTAACTCAATATTTGAAAGCGAATGTTGAAGGTTTTAATGAAATAAAAAAGGTCAAACAATTCCCAGGTGGATTCTCAAACTTGACCTATTTCGTTGACACGAATTTGGGTGAAATGGTGATGCGTAGACCGCCGTTTGGTGCAAATATCAAATCTGCTCACGATATGGGTAGAGAGTTTAAAGTGCTTACTATGCTTCAAGGAGCAGGTTATCACCGCATACCAAAACCGATAGCGTATTGCCAAGATTTGGACGTACTAGGAGCAGAGTTCTATTTAATGGAACGAGTGCAAGGTGTGATTTTACGAAGTACTCCGCCAAAAGGAATTATTTTAGATCCGAAAACGATTCGTAGTATTTCAGAAGGTGTGATTGATAATTTGGCGGATTTGCATGCGATTGACATTCATAAAACAGGCTTAATCAATATTGGAAAGCCAGAAGGCTATGTCGAAAGACAAGTCAGAGGTTGGGCAAAACGCTATATCAAATCGGAAACGGACGAAGTCAAAAGCATGAATGAAGCTTCGGAATGGCTCATTGCTAATATGCCAAAAGATACGTCATCTGCTTTTATTCATAATGATTACAAGTATGATAATGTCGTTTTGAATGCTGATAATTTAAATGAAGTGAAAGCGGTTTTGGATTGGGAAATGTCAACTGTTGGTGATCCTTTGATGGATTTGGGAACGGCAGTTGGTTATTGGGCAGAAGCGGATGATGGTCCAGAAATCAAATCTTTTGGCTTAACGGCTACGCCAGGTAACTATTCAAGACAAGAAATTTTGCAACGCTATTCTGATAAAACAGGAAGAGATGTTTCTAATTTCTTGTTTTATTATGTTTTTGCTTCTTTCAAACTTGGTGTGATTATTCAACAAATCTACGCTCGTTATAAAAAAGGTCATACGCAAGATCCAAGGTTTGCTAATTTACTTTATGTGGTAAAAGGCTGCGGAAGGAATGCGCAACAAGCCATTAAATATGGTAGAATTGGTGATTGGCGTTAAATAGATAATATACCAAAACTTAGTGAATCTAATTTGAAAACTATATATTGACCTTGTTTAAAAACTCACTACTAGTCTCTTGACAAACGATCTCGAGTGCTCGGGATACTTCAGCTATTTTTATTTTGGCAGCTTTGGCTACGAAAATAAAAATGAGCTTTGTCTTGAACATCAAGCATTTATCAATAGTTTTAGCATGAGTTTTTAAACAAGGTCACAATAATAAAAGTAACTGATTATGATTAGT
>CAZMEH010000166.1:0-2954 GCA_964564885.1 uncultured Saprospiraceae bacterium
TTAGCAATCGCATTAATGTTATTTTTCGCTCAAAGCGTAACGGCACAACAAAGAGGACATCAGGGAAAACGAGTTTCATCCGAGCAAATATTGGCTAAGATGACGGAAAATTTAGATTTAACGGATACGCAACAAAAAGAAATTGCTGAAATCCTAAAAGAAGGTGAGCAGAATCGCAAAACAATTATGGAAGGAAGTGTCGAAAAAGAAGCGAAGCAATCTGCCATAAAAGATATAAAAAAGCAACAAAAATCGGCGATTGGAAATATATTGACAGACGAGCAAAAGGCAAAAGCTAAGGAACTAAAGCAAGCGCAAAAAACGCAAATAAAAGAGCGAAAAGCGAAACGAAAAGAGTTGAAATCTGCTGTGATGACTTACCGAAATCAAAATATTGAGCCTGTAATGAAAGAACAGCGCAAGAAGCTAGATGAGGAATTGAGTCGTGCAGATAAAAAAGAAATTGCTGAAATTAGCGTAAATATTAAGGCTAATAAGGCAGCGATGAAGGCGAAAAAAGAATCGTTAAAGCAAGAAGGGAAGAAGAGAGAAGACATTACGGAAGCAGATAAAGCAGTATTCAAAAAGCTAAAAGTGGAACGAAAATCCGAAATGGAAAAGGCTAGAACGATTGCTAAAAAGTATGACAGCAAGATTAAATCGTTGTTTGAAGAGGTTAAGCCACAGGCGGAACAGTGGAAAACGGATATGAAAGCTATTCGTGAGCAATATAAATTAGAAGAAGGTAATCGTCATGAAGGAATGAAAAAAGGTCATAAAGGAATGCCGCAGGGTAAAGGGAAAAATCTAAAAGGTAAGAAGAATGGCGAAAAAATGGATAAAAGCCAAAGAAAGGAAAGAGCGAAGGAAATGAAAGCTGTTCGATTCTTATTGAGCGATGTAGAGTAAGCATATTTTTAAGAATAATATTAAAGTCCGAATGAAGTATTTACTTTGTTCGGACTTCAATTTTTTTGGATGTACTTGAAGTATTTAAGGGTATCTATCTAATTTTTAACCAAGAATAATTCTTCGGCTATTTTCATATAAATAGTAACCATCAAAGCAATTAAAAAGCTAACGAAAGCGAAAAACCACATCACCCGAACCGCCCAAAGGACAGGTGTTTGAAAAGCAGTCGATAGTTCCATTTGGCTACTAATGACTTCTTGTGAATAGTTATCTGCTAACCAAATGGATTGAGAGTATTCTAATGCCCTGATTGACCAATCAGGATCAATATAGGTTGCTTCTATGAAATGTGTCAAGCCAGAAATCCCGCCAATACACAAACTAAAAATGAAACCAACAATCAGCGTTGGCAAAAACTTTATTTCCTTTTTGTAATGGTTGTTGTTGAAATACTTGAAAGCGAGATATTGACCAATAGCCAGAGCAATGAAAGAAAGGAGCATAACTAGAATATTTCCTTGGATTTGGTCGGTATTAGACATTAAAACATATCGAAGCGCAATAGTTATTAAACCGACTAGGAAACCATACCTTAGTCCAATGATTAAAATTCGTTTAATATTATTTTTGTTTAAGAGGTATTCTTTCATGATTTTATATTTTGAGCATACTTTTAACTTTAATTCGTAACGAATATAATAAATTGAAATTTCAATTTAGAAAAATATAGATATACTCGACTTACTTTTTTACAAAAAATCAACAAAATACCCATCAGGCAGCGCAGGAACAAGTATCCAGTTCATACTACAAACCCAAGGTTCACAGGCTCCAATTGATTCTACTTTTATGTCAAGAATGTATTTTTCATTAATATCGTCTTGGTATAATGCCTTATTAAAATTAGTTTCGCAACCTGAACCGCATTTGCGATAGCCGAAAAGAGAATAAGTCGAAAAGTCAATATTATTCAAAGTAGAACTAAGGCAGGCGGTATCAGAATTGATGAAATTTTCCATCACAGACTGATACATCGAATCGGTTGTGATGATAAAACGACCATCAACTAATTCGGAATGGCAATCATCAATGACAAAATCAAGCACTTGTAATTCGGTTAAGTCTCGGTATTCATCGCAAGCACTAAATAAAAATAGAACAATAGTAGTAGATAAAATCAACCAATTTTTCATAAAAATGTTATTAGAGAAGTCAGCTGTGAGACCGTTCGCTTTGCTTACTGTGAGAAGGCAGACACTAGTCTTAATTTAATGTTAGTGCGCTTATTTTAGCGTCTGATTGCTGAAGATGAGCAAAGCAAATGATCTCACAGCTGACTTCTATTTAAAAAAAATACAAATATGAATAATTATAAAGGAATTGCACAAGAATTAAACGAAAAAAATGTATCACTTGTAGCTGTGTCAAAAACCAAACCTAATGCAGCTATTCAGGAAATGTATGAGGTCGGGCAACGCATTTTTGGAGAGAATAGGGTGCAAGAACTAGCTCAAAAATATGAAGATTTACCGAAAGATATTCAGTGGCATTTGATTGGACATTTGCAAAAAAACAAGGTTAAATATATTGCGTCGTTTGTCGAAATGATACATTCTGTGGAAAGCTTGAAGCTTTTGGCTGAAATCAATAAACAAGCAAAAAAGAATAATCGAGTGATTGATTGTTTGTTGCAAATGCGAATTGCAGAAGAGGAAACAAAGTTTGGAATGACTAACGAAATGGTCAGTGATCTGTTAAATACGGATGATTATCAAGGTTTTGAAAATATCAGAGTCGTCGGCGTTATGGGCATGGCAACCTTTACAGATGATAAAAATCAAGTCAAAGATGAGTTTGGAGCTTTAAAATCAACATTCGATCGTTTAAAAGAAAGCTATTTTTCCGCAAACCCAAATTTTAAAGAAATATCAATGGGTATGTCTGGTGATTATAAACTAGCTATCGAAGAAGGAAGTACAATGGTTCGTATTGGAAGTTTACTTTTTGGCTCGAGATAAAAGAATGGAGTGATGGAGTGATGG
>CAZMEH010000167.1:0-2281 GCA_964564885.1 uncultured Saprospiraceae bacterium
CCTTATATATTGTTGAAATCAACGGAACAACAATTTTTAATACCATTTCATTTTTCCATTCACTACCAGCTCCAAAATCTAATATGAGTGTATCTTCATTGTGATGATAAACACATTGAGTAAAATAATTAGATGCATCATAAATACGAAAATCTCCTACTTCGTCAGTATATCTATTTTCTTGATATCGAAACTCCCGTAATGTTGTATCATATACAGCTAAACCTAATGTATCATAATCCACAGAAATAACCTTATCCCTAACTCGCAGCATTTTTTTTCTTGCAAAACAATGATAATCTTGGTAAGCAAAAATAGCTACAAATGTTAATAATATGAGAATTGTTCTAGTTTTCAATTTCTTGAGATTTAAAGATTTGTAAAAATTGCTCTTTAAAATTAACAATATATTTTTCAAATAAAAAAAACAAAACTTGCAGGAAGACTTTTGATTTATTAATTTACCACTTCAAAAAACCACGAATATTAAAAACTACAAAATGCTTTTAAAAGAAAACCTCTTAGACGCAAGTCAAATAATTCAACAATCAACTAGCAAACCTATTGCTAAAAACTATATTATATCAAAAATCACGAAACTGACAGGCTTTGTCATAGATGCAAGTATTTTGGGAAGCGTAATATTACTCATTCGTCAGTTTCCGCATTTAATGCCATACAATAAAGACAATACGACTAATGCCGTTATACTTTCCTTCGTTTTATTTTACTTCCCATTATTAGAATATTTCTACGGAAAAACAATCGGAAAAGTAGTCACCAAATCATCTGTGGTTCGTAAAGATGGACGTAAAATAACTTTTTTTCAAGCTATTGTTCGTGCTTTTTTTCGTCTAGTTCCTGCTAATTTTATTTTATCCTTAGGAAAAAAACCGACTAGCTTTCATGACCGTTTATCTGGCACAATGGTCGTAAAAGATGCTTTTTTAGAACATCGTAGAGCTTATTATCAATAAGAGTAAGAAAACAGAACATACTACTATACATTCTTAAAAAATCGAGATAAAGATACGTTTACTAAACTTTAAAAGTTTAGTAAACGTGGTTATGATTCTCCTTTAAATCTAAAATGTATAGCGTAAATTTACGGTGACTAACTTTAAAATAAAACCAAAATGCCTTATACAACACTAAACAATCAATCGGTACAGCAGATTTTACAACAATTTGATATTGCTCCGCTCGTCAAATGGGAAATTCTGAAAGGCGGTTCTACAAATACAAACCATCTAATAGAAACGACCGAACAAAAATATGTTCTAACTATTTGTGACAGCAAGACTTTTGAAGCGACTAAAATACTAGTCGATTTGCTGAAACACTTAGCAAACCACCATTTTAAAACATCTAAAGTCATTGCGAACAAAGCAGGAGAAAGCATCCATTTTTTTAATAATAAACCGATTATTTTAAAAGAATACATCGTTGGAAAGGTTATCCGTAATCACACCGATGATACATTGGAACAAATAGGTCAAACTATTGCTAAACTTCACCTGATTCCTTCGCCTGACTATTTGTCTAAACCTGCATCTTGCGGAACGGAAATACTGTCACAGCTAAAAAATGAAATATCTCATCCCTTTGTGGATTGGCTAAAAGAAATGCACATTTATGTTAAAAATAACATAGACCACGATTTGCCTAAGGCTTTAGTGCATCGAGATATATTTTTCAGTAATGTTATTATTGACAATGAAGACCAGCCAATTATTTTTGATTTTGAAGAAGCTTGTTATTATTATCGAATGTATGATATTGGAATGGCAATTATTGGTTTGTGCAACGAACAAGGAACTATTAATTTTTCTAAAGTCGATAAACTCATTCACGGTTATGAGCAAATCACTATTTTAGAAGTACGAGAGAAAGAGATGATGCCGTTTTTTATCGGTTATGCCGCTACTTTTATTGCTTCTTGGCGTTTCTGTCAATTTCGTTTAATCACTCCTACCCTATCTAGCCAAAATACTTATTTGGAAATGAAAAAAATTGCAAGTGAAATGAGATTTATATCATAATTCATAGTATTTAAATTTTTCACGTTAAAACACAAAAACACGAAGAAAATTAGTGTTATTTTGAACGTTTCCTACACTTCGAGCATATAATAGAGCGATTAGCCATTTTTTAATAAAAATCAGATTCATGCGAATTGTACTATTGCTTATGCTGTGTTGTTTTTTTGCAAATATTAATGCTCAAAATACCAAAAATGAACCGATAAAATCTCCAACATTTAGCGTGGAAGCATTACGAG